>JBLHNZ010000299.1:0-5336 GCA_047623245.1 Oceanicoccus sp.
AATTGCACGTTCGGCGAATAGGGTCTCAAGTAAACGACGCTTGTCATCAAAAGAATAAATCGTGACGCCATACAAAATTCCATTCGGCTGTACCACATTGAAGTGCATAAAGTTGTTACCTTCTCTATGCCATAAACCTTCTTTATTAACAATATTATCTGACTTATGCATCGCGATTGCGCGGTCACTCTGTGCAATATTTTCAGTCACCGGAGCAATATACTCCGCCACCAACACAGCAAATAACATAATCACTATAGTAGGACGCATAACCATCCAAACAATCCTTCGGGTCGACACACCGGCACTCCGAATGACAACTAATTCGCTGTTGTTCGCCAATGTGCCCAGCCCAAATAATGATCCAACTAACGCAGAAAACGGCAGTAAATCGAATACGTTGCCCGGAATAGAATAGAAAACAAATTTAAGTACCGAGGAAAAAGTATAGTTTCCCTCAATTAAATCTACTTCATCAATAATTTCAGCTATCGAATAGAACCCCAATAGAATAAAGAGAACCATCAAAATACTGCTTCTTATAGTATTCGACACATAGCGATTTAATTTATTCATAAAAAACGTAGCACTCTGCTATATCTACCTAGTTTCAGCGTCGAAGATAACGGTAACCATTACTGCCATACAGCAATATAATGGCTAACGCCAAAAACAAACCGTGAACCCACCACATACCAATTTCGAGGGGCAGCACTCCTTTTTCTATGGAATCGCGAGCTGCATTCAGCATGACGAGGTATACGATATATATAATAAACGCGGGGAGCATCTTTACATATCGGCCCTGCCGATGATTAGTTTTGCTCAACGCTTGGGCGATCAATGAAAGTATGGGTACTAGGATGACAAGAGAAATCCGCCACTGCAGGGCAGCTTTATCTTCCAGTCTATCCGACGCCATCAGTTCCGCGGTAGAACGCGCTTCAACTCTTGTATAGCTACTCTGCTCTGTTTTTTGTTGTTTGACCAACTGCCCGAAGTGATCAAAACCCACTATGCGAAAATCCTTCGCGCCAGGCTTACCCGTGTATTCATACCCATTGTCTAGTACTAGATATTGCGAATATCGATCGTCGCCCAATTCAATGCGACCTTTTTCGGCAAACACTACCGACAACCTGTCACTGGATTCTCGAGTTGATATTTGCGCGGTAAATACATTCTCTAATGTCTGGTGATCACTACTCAATCGTTCTATGTAACTCACTCGACCGGTCTTATCATCAACACGAAAGCGACCAGCCACCAACGTTTCTAAACCATTGCTGTTTTTCACGTCCTGGAAAATTTTTTGAACTTTATTGAAACCCTCAGGCGTAGCAAAAAAACTCAGATAGCACACTATTAAAGCGGTGAAAACCGACGGAACGAGGGTGTAACCCACCAAACGGGACGTCGACAACCCGCAGGCAGACATCACTGTCATTTCACTTTCCGCATAAAGCCTGCCAAAGGCTAGTAGAATCCCTATAAAAAGACCAAGCGGCAGTACGAGCACAAGAAAACTAGGAACTCGATACATCATAATGGCAAAAACAACACTTGGCGCCAAATCCCCGGATGCGGCATTAGCAAGGTACTTTACGAATCGTGAGCTCATGACGATAACAAGCAACGTAAAACTCACCGTCGCCATACTCACCATTATTTCTTTCGCAATGTAACGAAAAAGAATCACTACCTGTTGGCCCTTTCATTAATAAATATCGATAAATTCACAACATCATCTCAAGTCTTCTGTACTCGGAAACGCGGTTCCAGCAAAACTTGCGAAGGCAAAACTTTCTTCAGTGGCGAACAGCTATTACAATAGACGCCGTCGACACCTATTGGCTTTAAAGGAATAAGGAAAGTATTATCCATTAATACTGGCGCTTTGTCTGTAAGAGCCAAAAATGGGCCAAAGTCTAAATAATTCATAAATTAAAGGACCGCATCATGGGCAACTCAATTTCCATTGCCGTTAAGTCATTTTCATCGATCGAATCAACAACCTCACAATGTTTGGTGATTCCTGTTTTTGGGGAAAAAGGAGCAAAAAAGCTCAGCTCTAAACATGTAAAAGCGCTCGACAAAGCCTGCAATGGAACCATACAAACTTTATTCAAGCGGGGTGATATAACCAACAGTATCGACAGTATGCTTTTGCTTCCCACCGTTGACAATGTCAAGAGTGAACGCGTTTTACTAATGGGCTGCGGACCTGGAAAAAATCTTGAAGAGGCTGATTTCAAAAAAATTGTCGACAAGCTGATAAAGCAACTCAAGGCCATGAACGTGAAAGAAGCTACGGTCGCTATAGAAGAACTGTCTGTAAAGGGCAGGAATATGGCATGGATAGTGGAGCAAATTTCGATACAAGCGGGACTCAGCACATACAGCTACACTCAAACTCTCAGTAAACCTAAACCCGCTGCGTCCCTTAAAAAACTGACACTCGCTTTAAGTCCTACCAAAGCTCTTTTGAAAGCGGCTAAAGAAGGTCAGTCAATTGGTTCGGGTATGAACATCGCTCGGGAACTGGGTAATCTTCCCGGGAATATATGCACACCAAGCTACTTGGCCAATCAAGCCAAGGACCTTGCGCGTAAATATCTGTCCCTCTCCGCTTCGATTGTCGAAGAGAAAAAAATGCGCGAACTGGGCATGGGCTCTTTTCTGTCGGTCACCGCAGGTACCGACCAGCCTGCCAAGCTGATCGTACTTGAGTATCAAGGAACCGACAAAAAGACTAAACCTCACGCACTAGTGGGCAAAGGGATAACTTTCGACTCCGGAGGCATTAGCCTCAAGCCGGGTGGGGGAATGGACGAAATGAAGTTTGATATGTGTGGCGCTGCCAGCGTTTTTGGTGCCATGAACGCTATTGCCGAACTAAAGTTAGCCGTTAACGTCGTAGCGGTTGTCGCCGCCGCCGAAAACATGCCGAGTAGCAATGCCACGAAACCTGGCGATGTCGTTACGAGCATGTCTGGCCAAACCATTGAGGTTCTCAATACTGACGCAGAAGGTAGATTGGTATTATGCGACGCACTTACCTACGCAGAACGCTTTAAGCCGCAGTCAGTTATTGATATCGCTACTTTAACAGGAGCCTGTGTTGTTGCTCTAGGAAAACATGCTTCGGCACTCTATAGTAATCAAGACGATTTTGCAGAGGTTTTGTTGGAAGCCGGTAAAGAAGTGGGTGACAAAGCTTGGCATATGCCTCTTTGGGACGAATATCAAGCGCAACTTCACAGCAATTTTGCCGATATCGCCAATATTGGAGGACCGGGTGGGGGCAGTATTACAGCGGCATGCTTCCTTTCTAGATTTGCCAAAAATATGCGATGGGCCCATCTTGATGTAGCAGGCACCGCTTGGGACTCCGGAGCAAACAAGGGAGCAACGGGCAGACCGGTAGCCTTGCTAACAAAATATCTTATTAATCAAAGCAAGTAGAGGTTAGGTTAATACATTTCTAGCGATCGAAAAGAAGCAGGTGGCGTCTCAGACACCTGTTACACTATCGTCCACTGAAGTATTGTAGAAAAAACTCAAACACGGTCCACAAAAACAGATCAGTATAGGCAATACAGGATTAATGACGAAAATAGATTTTTACATACTTGCGGATAACACTCCTACCCAACGCTATATTTTTGCTTGCCGGTTAGTCGAAAAAGCTTACAAGCTTGGAAATCATGTTTATATTCATGCTGATTCGGAGAGCGACGTCAATATAATTGACGAACAGCTCTGGTCATTTCGGAAAACGAGTTTTGTCCCTCACACGAGAGAAATAGAGGACTTACATGCACAAATCATTGTTGGCTACGGGGAAGGAAGCCAGGCACACAGTGGACTGCTAATTAATTTGTCAAAAAGCGTTCCCGATATTTTTAGTCGTTTTGAGCGTGTTTCTGAAATTGTCGTTCAAGACCAGGCCATAACAGCGTCTACACGCGAAAACTATCGATTTTATCGAGACCGAGGTTACCATTTATCCTCTCACGACCTGCGGAATAAAACATGAATGACGATAGTGGCAGTTCAAAAGCAACGAAAAACGTCCTTTTGGGCGAACTTGAATCAATACAAAATCTTCTTCTAGATAATTTAACATCTGATCTGGTTGAAGATGCAGAGAAAACTGAATCGCTTGATTTTGAGGAATTGGACGATGAACTGGATACTGCGATACCTATACTCGAAGATATTGTCAGTACCGTGGAAAATGACGTCGACCATATTGAATCCGATTTTCTAAATCTCATTGATATTTTTGCGAGTGGTACGATAAGCGATGACAAGGTGATTCATGTTACCGATGATACTCTCCAGCCTGCGGACAGCGTTGCCCAGAACGTGGAATCGACGGATGTCGTTGCTCAGGGAGACACAACTTTTAATATCGATGTGGACGACGACCTCGCGCGACATTTACCAGAAATCATCGATGATAGAGAGATCGGATCCCCGAGTTTGGACGCAGCAGATAAAAAACTAGAATTCCTCATACAAGAATTGGTCGATGAATTTATCCCGCTGATGGAAGATCGCCTAAGGCAACGGCTATCGCAGTGCGCGCCAGCAATCATTCGCGAGCTTTCTGAAAAACATCTGAATGACTAAAGCTAATTCTCGATTCCTAGCTTCTGAAACCCCAAAATTCCTGTATAATTCTGGGCTTCGTTTTCAGTAGAGGCTTGTGAACCACTAAACGCCACTGAAAAAAACTAATTCAATAATCATTTCCAACAAGAAATCAGACTATCTATGGATAAGACATTCCAACCCGCTGAAATCGAAACTCGCTGGTACAAAAATTGGGAAGATAACGGCTATTTTTCTCCATCGGGTGAAGGTACCCCCTATTGCATCATGATACCGCCGCCCAATGTGACCGGGAGTTTGCATATGGGGCATGGTTTTCAAGAAACCATTATGGACGTTCTAGTTCGATATAACAGAATGAAAGGTAATAATACCCTTTGGCAGGTCGGTACAGATCACGCGGGAATTGCAACCCAAATGGTCGTAGAACGTCAGCTAGAATCGCAGCAATTGACCAGAAAGGGGCTAGGTCGCGAAAAGTTCATCGAGAAAGTGTGGGAATGGAAAAAGAAAAGCGGGGGCGAAATAACTAAACAGTTGCGCCGCATGGGAGCCTCTACCGATTGGTCACGCGAACGATTTACCATGGACCCAGGTTTATCCGAGGCCGTAAAAGAAGTATTTGTGCGTCTATACAAAGACAACCTCATTTATCGCGGTACGCGCTTAGTCAATTGGGACCCATCTCTTCACACTGCAGTTTCTGACCTGGAAGT
>JBLHNZ010000300.1:0-5301 GCA_047623245.1 Oceanicoccus sp.
AAAAAAGAATTTGAAGTTTTACTCCAGTATCTCTGCTGCAACACCTTCAAAGTTAATCGGCGATCCTGGACGATTACGACAGATAATTATTAATCTGGTGGGTAATGCTATCAAGTTCACTGCTCGAGGTTCAGTTTCTATCGCCGTATCTGTCTTAAAGCCCTATACCTCGTCTGTCGATCTACTATTTGAGGTGATAGACACGGGCGTTGGTATTTCGGAGCAGGCTCAGGGGCAAGTTTTTTTCGAATTTGCACAGGCAGACGAGTCCATGACACGCCAATATGGCGGAACTGGGTTAGGGTTGGCTGTTTCCAGACACCTTGTCGAATTAATGGGAGGAACGATCGGCGTTGATAGTACGACCGGTATCGGCTCTCGGTTCTGGTTCACCTTACCCTTTGACCTAGATGAACAAGTTGATTACGAAACAAAGAGTGATAGCGTTGACTCTACTGGCGGGTCTCAAGTCTCTATTATCGATGAGGGGACTATAGAGAGCTCTAGTCCAGTCGTGGACAATCTGATGCAATACAATGCAAAGCTATTGGTAGTCGACGATAGTCAAGTGAACCAGTTCGTACTGGCCGAATTTATTGCAAACTTTGGCCTTGTACCCGTTATAGCTTACAGCGGAAGCGCTGCAATTGAGCTTGTTTGTAAAAGTCATTTCGATCTGGTGATTATGGACATTCGGATGCCGAAAATGAATGGTATCGAGGCTACGCAATACATCAGAAAGTGGGAAAAAGACACTGCGCAAGGCCGGCGTGTACCTGTCATAGCGTTCAGCGCAGAAGCTATGGAAGGCGATCGCGATAGATTTTTGCAAGCTGGCATGGATGATTACCTTAGTAAGCCTCTACAAATGGAAGCGTTAGAAATTATTTTGCAGAAGTGGCTGGGCCACCTTAAAGTAGAAAAATTATAGCCATATTATAGCCATGTTATAGCCATGTTATAGCCATGTTATATTCAGGAGTTGACGGAATGAAAAATTTACAAGTGTTCACGCGCCAGGCAGCTATTGCATCGAATTCGGTCGTATTCGTATTTCTTTTATCGGTGAGTAATCAGACAAGCGCGCAAAGTGTCCCCTCTGATCTATTGGATCTAAGTATTGAGGAACTGTTTGCTGCCGACGTTGGTGACGACCGCGGTTCTTCGAGAGAAAAATTTGATCGCTGGAATTTCTCCTACAGCTATAAACGATCACACTTTAGTGACTATTTGGACGGTACCAAAAGAGTGGCTAGAAATGACGTTCTGTTTTCTCCCGGCCAGGAGCCTCGTACCGACAAAAACTTTCCGGTTGTTCCGACTGAAATCGATCAAGAAGTACATGCTCTTATTGTTGGATACGAATTTGAGAAGGGCTTGATGCTCAGTATTTCTGTGCCGTATATCAAGCAGAGTACCGATCATATTAGTGTGGTGCCGGGATATAGTGCGTTTAATATTTCTTCAGACGGATTCGGTGATGTTTCGGTGATTGGTAGCTATCGCTTTGCCAGTTCAAATACAAAGAGTTGGCAGATAGGTATGGGACTGAGCATTCCGACTGGTTCAATTGAGCAGGAAGGAGATACCCCGCGGGCATCGGGCAAACAACAATTACCGTACACAATGCAATTGGGGTCTGGTACTTATGATGTCCCGGCCTATTTGTCCTATGTGACCAGGAAGGGTCTATATGTGGCTGGGTTTGATCTGACATCAAAGTTGCGACTCGGCGAAAACGATAGGGATTATCGACTAGGAAACAGCGCCAGTGCTTCTACCTGGATCAGATTTACTAACAATCGATGGGTGCAGCCGTCGCTGAAATTATCTTATCGATATTCGAGTGACATATATGGCGAGGATAAATCTCTAGGCGTAGGAGGCCCCTTTCCTTATCCCGCACCGGTGGTGGAGCCCAGTCAGTTCGGTGGTAAACAAATTAACTTATTGTTGGGTCTACGCATTCCTGTTTTTGGGTCAGGACGGTACATTGATCTCGAAGCAGGTAAATCACTTTATCAATCTCTTAACGGACCACAGTCGAGAGAAGATTATCAGTTTTCTGTAACAGTTAACTCGGGTTTTTGACCGTGTCAGCTAAAAATAACTGGCTTCACTTCTATCCCAAAAGTGTGCATCAATAACTTTGCTGTACATTGTTCTCGAATATTTTCGAACAGTAGCGTCAGGTCTTGAACCGCAATTTTTTTCACAGGATTATTTTCGCTCCGGCAAAATTGAGATAAAGGATTCCCACTTTTTCCTAGTGTAAAATGTTTAGTCGATGCCGCAGCTCCGACCAGTGCTGTGAACATCGGATACTGTAAAGACGTCGAAACATCTAATTATCTAGAGCTATGAACCGATATCATGACGAAAAAAACACTATCTTTGAAGGTGAAAAGAAATAAAAGCCCCACACAAGTAGATGAAGTGCCCAAGGCTATACCTCACGATGACCCGCAAAAGCGTTTTCTAAATGGCGTAGCCGTCAATCCTTCTCAATGCATTCGGCTAGAATTAGGTTCTCAACAACTCACCATGCGAGCAATGGATCTATTCACGCCAGTTGGAATGGGGCAGCGAGGTTTGATTGTTGCTCCACCGGGCTGCGGGAAAACGACTATTTTGAAACATATTTGCCAGGCAGTGGGACAAGCTTATCCCGAAATAAAGCTTTATGCATTGCTCATTGATGAGCGACCGGAAGAAGTCACTGATTTTAAGCGCAGTGTACCGGCAAAGGTATACGCTTCATCCTCGGATGAAAGCTACGAGCAACATGTCCGTGTGGCTAGTGATCTACTCAAAATTGCCCGTAAGGAAGCTGGCGAAGGTCACGATGTGATGATTGTCATTGATTCTCTCACAAGGCGTACACGAGTACATAATGCAGAGCTAAAGGGCAGCGGCCGTACGATGTCAGGAGGGATTGATGCTAGAGCCATGGAGATACCACGAAAACTGTTCGGGGCAGCTAGAAAAATTGAGAATGGTGGGTCGCTTACCATTCTAGCGACCATACTCGTTGATACCGGAAGCCGGATGGACCAAGTGATATTTGAGGAGTTCAAAGGCACGGGTAATATGGAAATCGTTTTATCGCGGGATATTGCGAATCAGCGCATTTTCCCCGCGTTGGATATCGCTAAAAGTAGCACGCGCCGTGAGGAACTTCTCTTAAATTCAAAAAATATCGAGAGTATAAGGGTTTTGCGAAGAGCACTGACCCAGTTAAAGCCTGTAGAAGGCGCTAGCAAACTTGTAGAGTTACTTGAGAGTTTTCCAACGAATGCAGAACTGTTGAACCGTTAACTTCGAAATCAGTCAATCGTGAAATCTTGGAGCAAAGATTAGAAATTAATGACAGGTCTTGATATGGAGAGGGCAGATATTAGGTTTAGGTCTTTAATAATTGATTTTTTTCGAAGGATTGAACTCATGAGTAAAGTCATCGTAATTCCTTTATGAAGTGAATGCATCGAAACCAAAGCAGTCCTTGTTTCCTATCAATGTGAGCGAGTCTGTCCTTCGTTAATGGTCGTCTTTAGCTAATGTTAAGGTATTCCCAATAAAGCGATAGGGATTGGAATACCGAAAAAGACAAAACGAAAGCAGGCCTTGGTAAGATCTCTCAGGACAGTTAGCAATAGAAAAACCAGCAATAACTACCGGAATAAGACCATGCTGAAAAAATTCATCTCTTGTCGAGCCCTCTCAATTTGTGCCTACGTCATTATCGGGATCTGTGGTCTAGTGTCATCCGCCTACGCCAGCGACCATGACAAACCGGTGTTGAAGCTTTACGTTTTTGATTGTGGCATGCTCTCCATACCTTCGGTCGATATGTTTGGTATTAGCAACAATGAAACCGAAGTGCGGGAATTGATCGTACCGTGTTACATCGTCGAGCATGAGCAAGGGCGATTGCTCTGGGATGGTGGCCTGCCGTCCAGCATCGCCGACCACGAAGGTTATGGTAAAAGCGGGCAGAGGTTGGACAAAACCTTTGCTGAGCAGATCAAACCTATGGGCCTCGACATGGGCTCCTTCGACTACATCGCTTTTTCTCATATGCACTACGACCACGTTGGCGTAGCCAACGAGGTAAATGGTGCAACGCTCCTTATCCAGAAGCCAGAATATGAGGCCGCGTTTGCCGACAAGATCACACTCGATTTTTTTCAGCCTGAGTTATATAGCAACCTGAAAAGTGAAAAAATGCAAGTGATCGAAGGCAATCACGACGTCTTCGGCGATGGTAGTGTTCAGCTCTTGTCTGCCTATGGTCACACGCCGGGGCATCAGGTTTTATTCCTTGATTTACCGAAATATGGTCCATTGGTACTGTCGGGCGATTTGTATCATTTCAGGGTCAGTCGTCGTGAAAGAAAGATTCCCCAGTTTAACTATGACGCGGCGATGACGTTGAAGGCTATGGACAAAATTGAACAGTTCGTAAAAGACAAGAACGCGAATTTTTGGATTGAACACGATTATGCAGGGTTTAAGGAGTTGAAAAAAGCGCCTGAGTTTTATGACTAGAGTTTAAGGCTTATTTGTCTTTCTACGCAGAACGAGCCGCCTGCGGAAAAGCGTTCTGCCCAGGATTTATTTTGCGAGTCGACAAGGTGATCGGTGCGTGCGAAAATTAGCCCTACGCTCCAGACTCTTTATCGATGACAGGTACCCTAGGCAGATGCTTTAACTCGTACAAGAGCTGATCGACTTGACTCATCAGTATTTGATGAAGTGTTAGCATCTCATTCCGTTGACCCTTTTGTGCAAAAAAATCCAGATGCAATGCCGTATGCACAACGAGATCAGCGTTAAAGTCAGCCGCACTGGCTTTAACGCCAAGAGCGGAAAGACCTAAGGACTCGGCGTCCTCTTTGCTAATGGAGTTGGCGATTTTCTCCATGTAATTGTGAATGTGAGATCCCCCCGATTCATTACTTGTTGTAAGACTTCTGCTTCATCCTCAAAAAATTTTGTAAAGTGTGTCGCTACTAATCTGTCTTGATACTTGCTGAGTTTCGCGTAAATGCTCATTCGCAGGGCACTGCAGTAATGATCGCACGACATCGGCCATATTAAACAGTTTCGCGAGAAATTCATCCATTCCGGCGGCTAGGCAACGGTCTCTATCTTCGCGAAATACGCTCGCAGTTAAAGCGTAAATTTTTGGTTTTCCATGGCAAACTGACGGATTTTTTGAGTTGACTCAATGCCATCCATTACCGGCATGTACTGATCCACCAGCACAAGATCATAATCATATTTCTTAACGAACCCAAT
>JBLHNZ010000301.1:0-5260 GCA_047623245.1 Oceanicoccus sp.
TTCGAGGCGGCCTTTCAGTGTCCCCTTATTTTTGCGGCCGGAAGAAACAGAATTTTCTACCGTAATGAAGACCTAGACCGGCCACTGGCTTCTGCCAATCGAGAAATCGCAATACAAAACGATGAAGTCGTACAACGTTATTTGTCCCGTCTTTTAAAACAATCTTTAGCAAAGCAGGTAACAGAAAAGATGATTGCCTTGCTCGCTATGGGGGACCCCAATCAGGACATTATTGCCGATCAGCTCCACATTAGCAGCCGTCACTTACAACGAAAACACTTCTTTCCGACAACTACTGGAAAACGTTAAAAAAGACCTCGCACAGAACTATTTTGGCCGTTTCTCAACAGTCGATAATAGAAATTGCCTATCAACTGGGCTTCCAAGATCTGGGCAATTTCACACGAGCGTTTAAACGCTGGTTTGGCGTGTCGCCTTCAACCTTCGGCAAACTCGGGCCCGCTCTTTCGAACGGTTCGACCTCGATAACATTTAATGACAAGATTAAATGACTAGATCAGACCACATTTTCCCAGCAAACCGGCGAGATATGTATTGCCCGCTACCTCAAAAAACCGGGTAGCTACAACAACGTCAGAAAGCGAAAACCGCCGTTTACGTTAGGTGTACTGCCGAGCCAAATTCCCCATTACCTGTTCGAATCCGGCGATGGTTTCGTCGATAATTTCTTTAGCAGACTTGATGGCGTCAATACGACCACAGACCTGTCCGGTCAGCGGTATTGCCGCCTCGAGATCGCCACCAAAATAGAGATCTTTCAAATTCGCCATGTGATCTTTCATATTAAATTGGCCCAATAACTCCAGCTCACCGGTTCGCTCGGTGCGCAATGCGCGTAGCGCAGGACGCCCTTGCTGATTGAGAAACACGGTATCTGTTTCCTTGGAATCGACAATCGCATTTTTCCAGTTACTGTGCACAGGTGATTCAGAACAGGTCAACATACGGGTACCCATTTGCACACCCTCGGCCCCCATGGCAAAAACGCCAGCCATTGATAATCCGTCACTGATTCCACCCGCAGCAATAATGGGTACGTCTACTCGAGATCGAATCAAAGGTAGAAGAATCATACTAGTCACTGGCCGAGGATTTTTGAAACCACCACCTTCAGCGCCTTCGACGACTAAGCCATCGACACCCGCGTCCATAGCCTTCATAGCCATTTCTAGTGTGGGTACAACGTGAAATACGGTAATACCCGCAGCTTGAAAATCTTTGGTGCATACCGCCGGGCTTCCAGATGATGTGGTCACAAATTTTATGCCCTGCTCAATCACAAAATCGATAATATTCGTACCGCGAACATAAGATAGTGCCACGTTCATACCGAAGGGTTTGTCGGTAAGCTCTCGCATTTTTTCCACTTCAATTTTGATCTGATCGAGTTCTCCCGAGGATGTTTCAATAACCCCTAGGCCACCGGCGTTACTCACTGCAGAGGCCAGTTGGGCACGTGCAATCCAGCCCATTGGCGCTTGAATAATGGGGTAATCGGTGTTCGTTAGACGGGTCACTCTATTGTCTATCTTCATATTGTCTGCTCTTGCCTCATCGCTAATGTGGGCGTCATTGTATCAGGGATCGTGTTTTTCGATAAATCAACGATGAGAAACTACACCAGATCTATCAAAAACACCCACATAGTTAAAATTTTCATCTGGTGTAATCATTGGGCTCACGGACTAACTCTGAACATAGCCAGTGCCCTTCCAGAATCTTGTCTTTGCGAGCGAAGCGCGGCAATCTCATGGTCTGAGTGTGTATCATTACCTGCAGTGGAGTGGCCTCTAGGAGATTGCCGCGCTGCCGCTCGCAACGACATCGTTGAAAAACGCCTATTTGTGGATGGGCACTAGCTAGCAATAATTGACTTGGACCAAAAAATTATATATATTGCGCACAATTAGATTGCTTGCAACTTAACTGATTGGCTTTTTTCCAAGCCTATTGATACAACATACAGGTTATTTTATGAAAATTATTGGTCTATCCGTTCTTGTTATTGTTTTTCTGTTTATCGCCCTGCTGATTGTGCAAAATCTTCGCACGCCTACCCATTTAGGACATAAAGAAGGCCAATTAGCCGCTATGCCCGACAAGCCCAATGCAGTCTCAAGCCAAACCGATGTAGTTGAGAAATATGTAGAACCCCTTCCCTACAAGGCAAGCAGGGATGAAACTCTAGCTGCACTGATCAGTACTCTTAACAATATGGGCGGCAACGAAGTGCAAATTCAGAAGGGTCACTATATTTATACGGTATTCACAACGGCCAAGTTGCGCTTTCATGATGACGTAGAGTTATTACTCGATGATAAAATGCAAAAGGTTCATTTTCGTTCACAGTCGCGCGCCGGCCATTCCGACATGGGGCTTAACCGTAAGCGCTTCGAGCAATTTAAAGAGCTGTACTCAAAATAAGTCTCTTGGTGTTGACGCGCGAACATCTGCCGTTTACTTTGTCAACGCAACTCCGGCAAACCGACTCTTTCAAGGCTATACAAAATGAACAAAAGTAAACTTATTCTAATAGCAGTGCTGGCGTGTGTATTGACTGCGATAAATTATTTCGATATTGGACAATACCTCAATTTGGAATACTTTAAGACGCAACAAGACCTCGTTAAAGACTATGTCGCAACACAGCATCTGACCGCCGCCCTACTCTTCTTTGGTATCTACATCCTGGTTACTGCTTTATCGATTCCCGGCGCGGCCTTTATGACGTTAATCGCCGGCGCCATTTTCGGTTTGCTTGAAGGCCTTATACTTGTTTCTTTCGCCTCGACACTCGGCGCGACCGCAGCGATGCTGGTGGCGCGCTTCTTACTCCGAGATACCATTCAAACTCGATTCGCAGATCAGCTAAAAACCATCAATGCCGGTGTCGAAAAGGAAGGAGCATTATACTTATTCACCCTGCGCCTAGTTCCCATTGTTCCATTTTTCGTTATCAATTTAGTAATGGGATTAACGAAAATGCCAACCCGCACATTTTTTTGGGTTAGTCAGGTCGGCATGTTCGCGGGCACTATTGTTTTTGTCAATGCGGGCACTCAGATTGCCAACATCGAATCACTCAGCGGTATTTTGTCGCCGGGCATCATTTTCTCCTTTGTGCTCCTGGGAATATTTCCACTGCTCGCAAAACGAATAGTAGCCTTTGTACAAAGCCGTAAAATCTACGCCAACTACCCAAAACCAACTCACTTTGACGAAGACATCGTTGTTATTGGCGCAGGATCTGGCGGCCTGGTTACCGCTTACATTGCGGCAGTTGTGAAAGCTAAGGTCACATTGATCGAAAAGAACGAAATGGGAGGCGACTGCCTGAATACTGGCTGCGTTCCGTCCAAGGCATTAATTCGCTCCGCCAAATTTATGGCCGACGCCAACCGCGCCGAGGCTCTCGGCTTTCGCGGCGCTACCGTCGACCTCAAATTTTCCGATGTTATGGCGCGCGTACAACGGGTAATAAAAGCGATCGAGCCCCACGACTCGATCGAGCGCTACAGCGAGCTGGGAGTGAATGTCGTGCAAGGCGAAGCCAAAATTACATCGCCCTATACGGTGGAGGTCAACGGACAAACTATTTCTGCCCGCAACATCGTCGTCGCAACCGGTGCCCGACCATTCGTACCACCCATCAAAGGCATCGAGAACATTGACTATCTCACCTCGGACAATGTCTGGCAGCTACAGGAACAACCCAAAAGATTAATCGTGCTGGGCGGCGGCCCCATTGGCTGCGAGTTAAGCCAAAGTTTTGCGCGCTTGGGCAGTCAGGTGACGCAGGTTGAAATGTTACCGCGACTCATGATCAAAGAAGACGAAGACGTGTCGGAAGCTGTGCAATCTCGCTTTGAGAGTGAAGGGGTTAAGGTTCTGGTAAATCACAGAGCGCTCGAATTTGTCACTCAAGACGGCGAGCAAACGCTTATTTGCGACAACAATGGTGAGCAAGTCTCAATTGCCTTTGACCATATACTGGTCGCCGTTGGTCGCGCCGCTAATACCCGTGGCTTTGGCCTAGAGGAACTTGGCATCGAAAACACCCCGACGGGTACGATTGCGGTTAACGAATACCTGCAAACCAAGTATCCCAACATTTATGCAGTAGGTGACGTGGTCGGCCCGTACCAATTCACCCATACCTCATCTCATCAAGCATGGTATGCCGCTGTTAACGCCTTGTTCGGCGCGTTTAAAAAATTCAAGGTCGACTACTCTGTCATTCCCTGGGCTACCTTCACTGAGCCTGAAGTAGCGCGCGTTGGTATCAACGAGCAAGAAGCTAAGGAACAAGGTATTAAAGTAGACGTGACCACCTTCGATGTTGCCGAACTGGATCGCGCCATCGCCGACGAAGAAGGCCACGGCTTTATCAAAGTGCTAACCGTTCCGGGTAAAGACAAAATTCTCGGGGTTACTATAGTCGGTGAACAAGCCGGGGACTTGATCGCCGAATATGTGATGGCAATGAAACACAATCTCGGTTTGAATAAGATTCTGGGTACTATCCACATTTATCCAACCCTCAGCGAAATGAACAAAGCGGTAGCAGGGCAGTGGAAAAACGCGCGTAAACCTGAACGTTTACTCGAATTTGTCGCGACGTTTTTTAGTTGGCAGCGCAAAGACACGAAAACAGCGACCCCTACTACACGCACTTACGGTTCACTGGGAACAGACCCCGAGTAGTCTGGGCGAGCTTGCCCGAAGCCCAAACGCTAGGTACCTAAATATCTAAGTACCTAGCGAGTAATTTTTGCCGACATTACACTGTTCAGTACTTGTTTTTCAATGAGGTCACAGGCGCGTTTTATATCGGGGGAAAAGTAGCGATCTTTATCATAAAACTGCACCTGACTGCGCAGCAATGCTTTCGCTTGTTCAATAGGGCCTGTCGACTTTAGCGGACTGAGAAAATCTAAACCCTGTGCCGCGCCAAGCCACTCGACCGCCAGAATACCCACCGTATTTTCAAACATATCGCCTAAACGCCGCGCGGCAAATGTCGCCATCGAAACATGATCTTCCTGGTTGGCTGAGGTCGGTAAACTGTCTACCGATGCCGGATGGGCCAGGCTCTTGTTTTCGCTCGCCAGAGCTGCGGCCGTCACCTGTGCGATCATAAAACCAGAATTGACGCCGCCATTATCGACCAAAAAGGGCGGTAATCCACTTAATTGACTATCGATCAATAGGGCCATTCTGCGTTCCGACAAAGACCCAA
>JBLHNZ010000302.1:0-5251 GCA_047623245.1 Oceanicoccus sp.
ACTAGCAAAACGGTAGCAATGACTAACACCCAAATACCATAACCCCCTAACGGCGCAAGAGATGCGCCTAACCACTGAGCTAAACCTGTTCCAGACACGGCAGCAGCGAGGCTCAAGCCACCGCCAAACAATATAAGTATTCCCCAAGGTAATTGGGCAGCGCGATCCCAATTCATTAGTGCCTGACCATCACCTTGACCACTCGGAACCAAAAAAAGAATCACTGCAATGGTCATCGCCAGCCCTGCATCATTAAGGCCCTCAAGCCCAGCGATACCATTGAGGAATGGGCGAAGCATCCAGGACAGTGCCAAAACAGCGAAGATGATCGCTACGCGCCTCTCGGCGATTGACATAGGACCCAAGTCTTCTCGTAATTGCACCAACTTTTTTGTGGTCTCCGGACCGGCATTGAAATCGACCGGAAAAGCACGGCGAGTTAGCACCCACCAGGCGATGGGCAACAAAGTTAGCGACACAGGCAGTCCAATTAACATCCAGCGCGCAAATCCGATTTGCATATCGTATTCCTGCTCCATAAAACTTGCCAACAGAGCATTGGGCGGCGTACCCACCAATGTCGCAACACCTCCAATAGTTGCTGCGTAAGCGATACCCAGCATCATGGCAGCTTGAAAGTTTTGCTTTTGATAAGCGCTTAAACCGATCACAGTAGTCGTTACAACCGTGACTATCGATAAACCAATCGGTAACAACATCATCGTCGTCGATGTATTGCTCATCCACATACTTAACACCGCAGAAGCCAACATAAAGCCACCGATCATAGCGCGACTATCTGAGCCAACCAAACGAAGAACCCCCAATGCTATCCGTAAATGCAAATTCCAGCGTTCGATTGCGGCAGCCATAATAAAACCGCCGAGAAATAAATAGATGTTGGGGTTAGCGTAGGGTGCCGCTGACGCTTTAAACGTGGCGATACCCAGTGGAGTGAAAAGTACTAACGGCAGAAAAGCAGTTACCGCAACCGGCAATACTTCGGTTGCCCACCAAATTGCCATCCACACCATCACTGCAGCCGTGCGCCAAGCCAATATTGGCATTCCCTCGGGCACGGGTAATAACAAAATAAACAGCGCTACAGCAGGCCCCAAAATCAACATGAATGTGCGCTTTTTTTCGCCTGCACGGTCGTTACCAGGACCGGTAGTTTTACCCGTCTGCTGTCCTGCTTCCAGATTGTTTATTTCGACTTTACTCATGGAGCTATCTCATTTTATTTTTAGCATTGCAATAACTTCACGGCCTAGGTCAAACCACTTCTACAATAAGCCGGCGACCAAACAGTCGGCCACTAGACGCATATTATCGTGAACAACCTACCCTATTCTTTGGCGCATTGACACGTTACATAATCGGCCCGACTATTTATTTCATTCAAGATACAACAGACCACTTTATGGCTTTGCTTTTCCCTATGAATACCGCTGTGTAGAAAATCTTAGCAGCAGGATTGGCTTCCTTCACTCATCGCTCCGCTGTCAAATGGAAGGCCGCCTCCGCAACCTTCAAACATACCGTAATGACTGCTAAAGTTGCCGATGAACTCGAAGTGCTCCGAAAATCGACTGTCGTGTAGCATTCTCCAAGTGTTTCCGCACACGGGAAAAATTCTACCGCTTTCTATATCGTGATGTTTGTCCAAAATAAATCGATTTGGATGATTAGCAATCGTACCTTTATAGACAACAGCCTGTCCGTAGTCTTCACAATCGGGCTCAAGTTCGTCAAGTTTGAATAATCGGTAAGTCGCAGAAAAGAAATTTAAATTGGCAATGCGCTCTTTCAATTCTTGGGAAGTAATGTCCAGCGGACGATCTTCGAAAAGTCTTGGGTCGGAAAAACCAACCGCTTGCGCAAGTCGTTCAAAGTCATTCCAATACATGGCCCCACCGAGACACTCACCATAAAGCACTGGGTCGTTGCTGACACTCTCTAGCACGCGGCGGTCGGCATAAACATCAGAAAAATACAGCTCTCCCCCGGGTTTCAGCAAGCGACTCACGCCTTCCAGCACGGCTTTTTTATCGGGCGATAGGTTAACGACACAATTCGATACAATGACATCAAAGCTACCTGCCTCTAGATCTAACTCGTCCAGTTTTTCAATATAACCCTTTAAAAAATGCACGTTATCAAATCCAAACTGATCCGCATGCCACTCTCTGTGGCTCTCGGCAATGGCCAATTGCTCATCGGTCATATCGACACCCGTTACCGAACCTTTATCACCGACCAATTGCGCAAGCGCGTAGACATCTCGACCGGTCCCACAGCCTAAATCCAGTACTTTGCATCCCTCAAGTACCGGCGGACACACTAATCCACAACCATAATATCGGGATAAAACCTCCGGATGAATATTCGCTAATAGCGGCTTTAACCAGCCAGGTATTGAGCTGACATCACAGCAAGCGGTTGTTTGCAGATCTGCTGAGCTCTGAAGGGTCTTTCCGTAATAATCCTGGACAATTTCGTGCATGACTTCTCTCTATGTGTAAATACACTATTGATCGGTTTAAATTTTCACGGAACAACGACGTTAACTGCATGTAGCTGTTCGCTCATTTGCAATCGAGACAAAAAGTTTGCGTCTGAGCTAAAAATCATGAGCAATACACGTTATTTTGTCGCTTCTCGATGGTGACCCAATAAGCTCGAGTGCTGCGCTAGCTTCTTTGCTTAGACTTATTTTCGCAATAACAAAAGCGTGATGATACTGCCCTTTCCTTTCAACTTCATCTTTTTAATAGCAGTTGGCGATTGTAAGCTATGGAACCCGACGGGCTTTGTTGATTGAATAGATTATAGAAAATCAGATCGCCTCAATCTATGGACCTGTTCACCGTACTCAAAAGACTCGACCGCGTACTCATCAGAGTAATCGAAGCTGCTACAAGCACCACCACAGTCGTGCTATGGTGTTCACCTTAAGACAGTTTCATGTATACAATCTTACTATGACTATTAGGGACGTCGCATGGCCGAGAATGATTTTATTGCTTTGGCGTTTGAACGCATGGCTGCAGAAGAATCCATTGAAGCATCAGAATTGTTTTATACAACTATGCGAAAACGCCGCAGTGTTCGCAATTTTTCCACAGATCCAATTTCAATGCAGGCAATCCAAAATGCACTGCTTACGGCGGGATCTGCGCCTAGCGGTGCAAACAAGCAGCCCTGGCACTTCGCTGTGGTAACAGACCCCAATATAAAACGTGATATACGCTTAGCGGCAGAAGCGGAAGAACGCGAATTTTACCAACGTCGAGCCTCTAAAGCTTGGCTCGATGATTTACAGCCACTCGGTACCAATGACCAAAAGCCGTTTCTGGAAAACGCGCCTTGTCTGATAGGAATCTTTCTAAAAAAATTCAGCTCTACCGACAATAATGACAAGAGCAAAAACTACTACACCAGCGAATCAGTAGGTATCGCCACCGGCATGCTAATTAGCGCATTACATATAGCTGGTTTCGCTACGCTAACACATACTCCCAGTCCGATGAAATTCTTAAACCGGATTTTAAAACGTCCTAGTGACGAGCGGGCATTTTTGCTATTGATAGTAGGATACCCAGCGCTGGGTGCAACAGTGCCCAATATTAGCAAATTGCCTCTCGACGACATTAGCAGTTTTTTCCCGGCAGACGAACATCTCGGATCTTAGAAAAACTAGCTGTGACTCGCGATTACGAAGTATGGGGCCAGATAATAAAGACCACCACTCGCGGCTTTTGACAGTCATCGATTTCGCTCGAGACGTATCGACTATCACACAATACCAAATGGACTAGGCTTAGTTCATAATCCACTTAAAGAACCCCAGCCCTGACCGCTCAATCCGCTAAACGCGACCCGGAAGAATCACAAGGAGCAGTAAATGGACCGCACCGAATTTCAAATCGACGGATTAAATATCTATCATTTCAGGGCCAGCCCTGCAAACTACGCAATTCTAATCTTGCATGGAACCGGGGGTCATGGCGGTTGCTACGATACCTATGGTTTTGCGCATGCCACATTAGGCGCCGATGTATACGCCATGGATTTACCCGGTCATGGACGGTCGAGAGGAAGACACGGCTTTTGGTCAATGACCGACTGTCTGAGCTCCATCGACATAGTGGCCGCGCACATTAAAACCACGACTGGATTACCGGTGTTCCTTTTGGGATCAAGCCAGGGCAGTGCTTTCGCTTATTACGCTTTAAATACCTCAGACTCTGTCGCTGGGTCGATTACAATGGGACTTGCCGCTTTTCATCTTTCTCCCTTTAAAGACGCTATTGCTCCACTCAAGTCTAAAGAGTTTGACAAAATGTCCAAATTTTTCCGCAATAGCTTGCAGATTGATCTCAAAAAATTTCTTAATATAGAAAGTGACTACGGTTCACCGGAAGTCACCCAGCGCCTGCTCGCAGATCCCGATATGACCTGGGTTTATGATCTCAATAGCTATCGCGATTTACTCATTTTTGAACCAGACGTTAAAGCCTCCGAAAACAAGCGCCCCATGCTGGTTACCGTTGGTGAAAACGATCGCTTTATGCCGCCCCATTACGTTAAAAAACTCGTCGACCAAATCGGCGGTCCGGTAACTTTTTGTGAATTTAAAGGTGCACCACACCAACTGATGCTAGAGCGCACCAGTGAGTTCTGTCAAACAGTCGACTCATGGGTCCAGAGCATACTGCAAACTTCCCAAAAAGCGATTGCCGGCGGTATTTCTTTCGCTAAATAATACCCTTCTTTTTTTAAAACCTGCCTATACTAAGTATCGTAAATCAAGCCATCCGGAAACCTACTCACAATGAGCTGCGCGAAATGAATTCTTCGAGTCACAAATTGCCGTTATACGAAATCAACCCTAGAATAAAGACGCTATCACCTTCTGCAACTCTCGTTATCAATGAGCAGTGTCAACAGATGGCCAGCAATAACGAAAAAGTTTTCCGTTTAGGTTTTGGTCAATCGCCTTTTCCAGTGCCCGATAGGGTTGTCGAGTCACTGAAAAATAATGCCCACCAAAAAGCCTATTTACCTGTTCAAGGGTTACTTGAATTGCGCGAGGCGATTAGTGGCTACATTCTGAGAACGGAAAACTTATCTTATTCTCCAAGCCAGATAATTGTCGGGCCGGGAACCAAAGAGCTAATGTATTTATTGCAGTCAGTGAATGAGGCAGAACTATTGCTTCCGTCACCCAGCTGGGTTTCATATGCTC
>JBLHNZ010000303.1:0-5239 GCA_047623245.1 Oceanicoccus sp.
TACAGCAGTTATGCAATATCCGGCCCAGTATTGCGCGGGTCGATACCCGATTCTACGAAACACCAACTTGGAAAGCTTTTATGTCCCGTGTTCTTATTCCTGCGTTTATCAGTTTTATTATCGGTCTCTCGACAGCAACCGCGGAAGAAGCGTCCATACTGGTGAATGCAGACAACTATGCCCGTGCAGAAGCAGCTTTTCAGTTTGAAGGTATGCTCAAAAGAAGCGGGGAAATAAATAAATTAGTCCATGTGCGCCAGCCAATTCCACTAGATAGACAGCGCAATATGCAGATGAACAGGGATACGATTTATAGCTCCGCCGTGGTCGATATTTCTGCAGGCGCCAGCGTATCCTTTCCGAATGCCGGTGATCGCTACATGTCTATCGCCATTGTCAACGAAGACAATTATACCACTGCTGTCTATCACAACGGCGAGGGCATTG
This sequence comes from Oceanicoccus sp., assembly GCA_047623245.1. GTDB lineage: Bacteria > Pseudomonadota > Gammaproteobacteria > Pseudomonadales > Dasaniaceae > Oceanicoccus. Next base: position 448 of record JBLHNZ010000303.1, read on the forward strand.
AACTGACTGTGACAGAGCACGGCACGCCTTTTGTCGCTTTAATCGCTCGTGTTTTAGTAAACGGCAACGACCCGCAGGACTTGAAAACTGCAAATGATCTTCAGGATCAAATTGAAATTACGGCCTCCTCTACTAAACCCTATCAGCGTGCCAATTACGACGTCGAAAGTCGTAAGACCACTCGCGAACTATTCAGACTGTTAGGTGACGGCATTGGTGAAGCATCATTTTGCAATGGCAAGCGCACTGAAGTGAAAGAAACCCGCCATAAAATTTGTGCCGCAATTGGGTGGGGTGGGCTGCCAACGTATGAGGTGGTTTACATAAAGAATCAAAAAAAACGCGCCTTGGGTGACTATCAGCTTCGACTGAACGATGTCCCTGTTAAAGGGTTCTGGTCTATCAGTATTTACAATGACAAAGGCTATTTTCAGGAAAATGAATATAGTGCCTACAGTATTAACAATGTGATCGCCGAACCCAACGAAGATGGATCTTTTACAATCAACTTTGGCGAACACAAAAAGGGTCGCGAAAACTTTTTACCTATTATGGAGGGGTGGAATTATGTTGCACGCCTCTACTTGCCTTCAAAGGACGTTCAGGATGGCAGGTGGCTTTTCCCGGAGCCGACGCTTATACCGAAATAATATGTACAGATGGTAAGTCCACCCTTTACGGTGGCAAAGGATATTTGCAAGCTAACTTGGGGTTAATTACCTCACACCTCATAGGTCGGCCGGCCCGCCCAAGAAGAGTGATTCTTCTGCTAGACATCTGTGTAACGGATTTAGTTTTCAGAGAAAAGACGATTCTACGCATTGAGTAACGCAGTTTGATGGCGCCATTAACGGCATTGGGGAAAGTAGTAGATGTGCTATCTGATATAAATATACTGATAATGATTTGTATACTGTTTTGTCTAGTGCACCCCTATGATTCACGCGAAAAGTGATATGGAACAATGGGTTACTTCTGTTTTCATAAGGAGAATGGTGCCCCGAAGAGGATTCGAACCTCTGACCTGCCCCTTAGGAGGGGGCCGCGCTATCCAGCTGTGCCACCGGGGCAGTGTAATTTGCAAGCGGTGGGCATTGTAGCGATTGTTTGGCACTTAGCCAATAACTTGCGCCCTTTTGATTCGAAATCTTTTATTTATGATTTGCTGTTTCTCATTCATATGTTGCATTTGCTAGTGATAGTTTTGGTGTTTTGCTGCCATAGATTTCCTAGAAATATTGATGTCAAATGTAACAAAGTAATAGTACAAGAGACTAATAGGGTGGGTTGAGAGTACAATAAGCTCCATTCCTGGAATCCTGATTTCATCAGGTGATCATGCGCAGTCGTGAGTTTAGAAAAAACCGTGATTGGCAGCAGCAATTTGGATTGGTCACGAACTTTGAAATATACCCAATACAGTAGAGAATCTTTTTATGTTGGATAGCCGTCCGCTTCTGTTAGAAACCGATTTCCCCCTTATTAATCGTTCGCAGTTAGATATTTTGCAGGTGAACCTGGGATATAAATGCAACTTAAGTTGTGTTCATTGTCACGTCAATGCGGGCCCGAATCGCACTGAGATAATGGATCTCGAGACAGTGGATCTTGTATTAAGGTTTGCCGAGCAACATGACATTAAAATTCTTGATCTAACCGGGGGTGCGCCCGAAATGAATCCTCATTTTCGTTATTTGGTTAGTGCAGCTCGAGCCTTGGGCATAGAAGTGATCGACCGCAGTAATCTCACGATTTTACACGAGGAGGGTTACGAAGGAATGGCCGATTTTTTAGCCGAAAATGATGTAACTATTACTGCTTCTCTGCCGTGCTATAGCGAAGAGAACGTTGAGAAACAGCGTGGAAAAGGTGTTTTTGTAGAGAGTATAGAAGCGCTACAGATACTGAATAAGCTTGGCTATGGAGTCGATGGAAAGAGACAGTTAAATTTGGTGTTTAATCCGATTGATGCTGTCTTGCCGCCACCGCAAATTCAACTTGAAGCAGAATACAAAGAAGAGTTAAAAGAAAAATATGGCATTGTGTTTGATCAGCTTTTTACGATTACCAATATGCCGATCAGTCGCTTTGGCAGTGTGCTTATGTCAAAAGGTGAGTTTAATCATTATATGGATTTACTGAAATCAAACTATCAGACCGAAAATTTGCAAACGGTTATGTGCCGCAATCTTATAAGTGTCGATTGGCAAGGTTATGTTTACGATTGTGATTTTAACCAAATGCTCGAGCTTCCATTGCAGTTGATAAGTTCTGATTACAAGAAAACGCATTTATCTGACATGTTAGGTGTCGATATTAGTGGTAATGAAATAATGATTGGAGACCATTGTTTCGGTTGTACTGCCGGTCAAGGTAGTAGCTGTAGCGGCGCACTTAATGACTAAGGTGGAAGCCGACAATGAGTTCCGGAATGAAGTTGAGGGCGATACAGTTCTTGTTAGTATAATCATCCCGACATTAAATGAGTCGGCGTCGATACAGAAAAACCTGGAGCGATTACAGTCTTTAAGAATGCATGGGTTTGAATGTATTATTGCAGATGGTGGAAGTACTGACGGGACCCAGTTGCTGGCCCAGCCTCTGGTCGATAAGCTAATTCAAAGTCCAAAAGGGCGTTCGCGGCAAATGAATGCCGCCGCCGCTTGCGCGAAAGGCCGGTGGTTGTTGTTTCTTCATGCCGATACCGAGCTTCCTGATGATATCCCGGTTTGGAAAGAATTCATCGACAATACTGAGTTGTGTTGGGGTTACTTCCGTATTCAGCTAAGTGGCCATTCTATGATGTTAAGAATAATAGAAAAGGCTGTCAATTACCGGTCATTTTTGACGAAGGTGGCAACTGGAGACCAGTGTCTATTTGTCCGTAAAAAGGTGTTCGAATCAATAGGGTCATTTCCCGATATTCCATTGATGGAAGACGTAGCAATAAGCAAATGTTTGCGTTCTCTAGGAAAACCGGTGTTATGGCGATCTCAAGTCACGACATCGAGTCGGCGTTGGGAAGAGAACGGAATATTCAATACGATTTTATTAATGTGGTTTTTGAGGTTTGCGTATTTTGTCGGCGTTAGCCCGCAACGGCTGCACAGGTTTTACTATGGACGTTGATTCTGAAAAGTGCACCCTACTGATATTTGCGAAAGCGCCCGTTCCTGGAGCTGTTAAAACACGAATGCAGCCATTTTTAGATGTACGTCAGTCGGCTTTGTTACATCAAAATTTGGTAGAGCATTGTTTGGCTACGGCGACAGGTGTGTCTGGAATGAACCTGGAGTTATGTGTTGGCGGTCACCATGATTGGTGGGAGGATATCCGAGAAAAATATTCCTTAGCGATTACCCATCAGGTTGGAGCAGATCTGGGGCAGCGAATGTGTAATGCTGCGGGCGATTGTCTGGATGCCGGTGGAGCTTTGGCAATAGGTGGCGTAAAACAACGCTCAGTGATCATTATCGGGACAGACTGTCCTTATATGGATAGCGAATATTTGCAGCAAGCTAGCGCAGCTTTGACAGATCATGATGTTGTATTGGGTCCAGCCAATGATGGTGGATATGTGTTGATAGGTTTCAAAAGCCTTTACTCGTGGCTTTTCTGTGATGTTGATTGGGGTAGTGACAGGGTTCTTGCTCAAACTAGAAGGAAGTTGGTAGATCACGGCATCTCGTGGTACGAGTTGCCCTTCCTGTCGGATATTGACCGCCCTGAAGATTTGCGGGCTTTAAAAAATGAAATGCCGGAACTACTTTTTGGCATATAACAAACGCATAACTCGCCTCAATGGTGTAGGCCGGTTTTGTCGTTACATTCTCGGGCTTACATAGTACTTTGGCACAATCTGTCACAGGTCTTTTTTTCTGTATCTCAGCCCTATGCGCTTGTTATAGATCTTCCCAATGATGAATTGTTGGTATTACCTTTGCCGTCGTAAAGTTTCTCTTTAGTATTTTGTCCTCGCAACAAATCCAAAGTTTGGCTCACTACAAGGCGTGTCCGACTGGTTATTTGCTCGTTGATTTCATTGAGTTCTTGGCACTTGGACCATTGTTCCCCAAGAAGTCTCCAGGCTTTAGCTACAATAGGTGCTTGTTGGTCTGCGGCTTCTAGTGTGGTACCTTCGTCATTGAATCCAGCATTCTGTAAAAGTTGTTGGCGAATTCTGGCGTGGCTTTCAAGTGTTTCTAAAAGAGTTTGTTTTTTGCCAATGATGTCCTGAAACTCATCGTAGTTTCGCGTTTCGAGGGCTGTTCGTTCATCTTGAAGTAGGGTTAACAGTTGTGTTGTTACTGGGATATCTTTATTAAAGACAGTACGGAGTTCTGCCCACAGCGTAGAGTTATTGTTGGTCATTTTGGCTGCCTCGCTTGATCGTTGCTATTTGTCGTCTTTGTCGTTGTGTCATCAATAAATAAATGTATTCTCTTGACAAAAAATTACATTTTTTTGGTGGTTATTACCTTGGTTTCTAGCTTTGCCGGACTAGTCTTCGAGTAAAAAGCCGTGTTTCTATCGAGCAGGTATTAGTTTAAGAGCGCCAAGTTTAAACGTGTTTTTTGGCGATTATCCAAGTAAAGCGTCAGTTGCTAACATTTTTTCGGCTATGCTTTGGTTGTCAATTTTGAATTCACCCTTTTCAATGGCCGCTCTAACTTCAGCTACACGGCTACTGTCGACTTCCGGAAGGCTTTGAATTCGCTCTTCTGCTGCTTTTAAAGTATTAGCTTGGTTGCTAAATTCAACCTGACTGCCATCTGGGGTTTTCGCAGCTGGC
>JBLHNZ010000304.1:0-5236 GCA_047623245.1 Oceanicoccus sp.
ACCCTTTCATTTTGTTGTATTGCGCTTCAATTTCACTGAGAGACTTTTGATATAAGTTTCGTGCATAGAGGCTATTACGTGTCATCTGCGATTGCAGGGTCGACGTGTCGATGGCTGCTACGCCAATTAAGGTCATCACCATCAGAAGGATAAGGCTAACGATGAGTACTGCACCTTGCGATTTTCGATAACTGGGCATTCTTCTGTTAATCATAAATTCGCTCCTACAGCGCGCCGTAGTTATTAAACTTAACGGTGGTGCTATAAATTTTTCGAGGTTGACGGTCGGTAAAAACTAATTCGTCGCTGTCCAATAATCGATATTTTCGTTCACGGTTTTCTGCAAATGCTACTGGGTTGCCGTTGCTCACTAACAGTGCGACTCGAATGGCACGCAGGTTGGGCCAGTCGGCAGGTGTCAGTTGGTCTCCTGAAATATATTTGGTGACACTCAATGGGTTTGCCGCACTACCTGCGACACCGTATAACACCTGCATGTTGTCGATGCCATCGACGAGTGGTTGTCGTCCGGGACTCACCCAGCTTTCAGCTGCAGAATCATATCCTCTGCAATAGAGGCTATTGATACCGTCACCATCATCGTCTCCGATGGTATAGTGATTGACGACAATCGCAGTCGCCGCGAGCGCTGTGCCAAGGCAGTCAGTTTCGGTACCGTCATCTGGCGGTGGGTCAAATTGTACCGATATTTCGTCGCTGTCGGCAGCTCCGCCTTCTACAAAGCAGGGTGCATTGTCGTCGGCGGCGGTGTCGTCATCGGCGGCTGTGTTGTTACACTGCTGTAGGAAAAAATCCGGGACCTTGCCGTCGCCATTGAGTGGTTGGCGATAACCGGCCATCTGTAAATCTTTAACGAGCATATCGAGCGCAATACGACCATTTTCTTGTACACGAGAAATATCATCATTAAGTTCGTAGGTTTGCCGCGTGCTAACCATAAACTGCAGTGCCGCTGCCATCAGGGTCATACTAAGAGCGATCGCTATCATCAATTCTATGAGCGTAATACCGCGTTGCTGGCTGCGGCTGCTAGGTTTTTTACTCGACAGTTTTCTCACAATTAAGGTCTCACAGTCATGGTGATACTTTGGCTCTTTTGTGCCGCGATTGCAGTATCGCTAAGCAGCGTGCTATTAGACACAGCGAGTGATTCCCAATTGATGGTCACGGTGAAATTGGACGTAGCTGAGCAGGCGCCAACGCAAGCCGTAGTCACTGATGTGAGATTTAATGAGTCCGTGGCGTTAGCCATAATCCCTGCCTCAGCCTGGCCGCAAAAAACTTCCCAAACGTCGAAAGCAGCCATTTGATCGGGAGTACAATCAATTGCGGCGGCGCCCTGGCTATTGTCGGAGCATTGCTGAACCGGGGCACTAGGACAGTCTGCCGAAGCAATGGTTGTATCGTAGGCCGCGGCCAAGTAACCATCAGGATTAGCTCTGACTCGCTCGATGATCTCTGTTACAAGCCAGGTGACTTGAGATCTTTTGGCATTGTCGAGACCATCTTTTACGGACGTGGCTTGCAGTCCCGCAAGGCCGAGGAGTCCAACGGTCATGACAAACATCGTGACGAGGACTTCAATTAGGGTAATGCCTTTTTGGTATGCCTTGTTCATTTTGCCAAGCCTCTTAAACTTGAATTTATTTGTCTCTGCCAAATTATTATGGAGCACAGTTAGCCGCTTTGTTTACTGCTTCAATAGTCGATCTTTTTACGCGTCCAACGAGATTGATTTCAAGCAAACTTCCGGTAATGCCGTCTGTTAGGTCTTGATTGCATACCGCGACGGAAACTCCGCCAGTTTCCGCAAGTCGCCCCGAGGGCAGAAAGCTAATCCACTGATTGCCCCGATTGTTAGCAAGAAGTGCTAGACCCGAAGTATCTGTTTCTATGTCTTTCAAGAAAACGTCGCCGTCACCGAGATTTATAGGTTGATTACCTTCCCCGCCAACATCCGCATAAATTGTCCAGCCTTCAGTCCAGTCCTTGGAATTCGCACTTTTACGCTCAAGTGTCACGACTTGTTGTTTATTTACAGCCTGGGATCGTGCGAAGTTGATACTTGCCATGAGGCGATTTGCCTCAGCGGAAATATTGCCCCGCGCGATAGTAGAATTTAGCTGAGGAACGCCTACTGCCATAACGATGCCGGCAATGGTGAGTACCGCCATTAACTCGATGAGGTTGAATCCCTGTTGCCTATCTGCAAATGCCATACGAGGCCTATATAGAGGTAAATTGAGTCAGCGTTGATACTAGGGAGTTAGTTGGTCAAGTTCAAAGCCTTCCCGACCAGCGGTTGTTTTCATTCGATCGGCGGTAAAGCGAGACCCATTTCGCTAGGATTTAACCATTTTATAGTGGGGTTTCGCCGCAGGGGCGACAAAATCCGGCGTCGGCTCAAGGACTATTCGACCAAGACAAGGCTCAATCGCAATGGCCAGACGAATCGTAGATAGGAAAAACGAAAGCGGTTGCCAACGTTCGTGGCAGTTCGTTGTGGCGCTACAGCGCTCGTATTGATGTCCTTCCCATGAAGCTGACGATAACTTTTTTATCGACGAGGCTATTATTTTCATCGCAAAATTTGAAATGCCCCGCCGTGCCGTTGCTTGCTCCAGAGGGTTTGAATTGTACGTATTGTCGTTTTTTTAAATTCCATTCTATACAGGGTGCGGCATCCGGCATACTGATTAATTTGAACAACACATCGTCTTCATCGATGGTTTCATTTTTGTTGCTGTCGTTGAATACCATAACTTCCTCGTTCCAGTTCCCTCCACAGCTAATCCTGTCTTTTGTGGGGCAAAAAGTGAAATAATCACTGGCTTTGATGGCTTTTGTTCGGGTGTAGACGCTCAGGTGAAACAGAGACTTCAGAATGGTCTCTTCGGTTTTTCGTTGAATCCATTGGTTCATCGAGGGCATGCCCATGGCAGTGACAATCGAAATAATGGTGAGTACCGACAACAGCTCGATAATCGTTACTCCTCGAGCGGTCTCTATCGGTGGCTGGCGTTCTGAATAGGTATGGTGAAAAAATGGACGAGCTAAAGTCATCTTCATACTGCAGTTCCTTCTGACAGTTGGCGATTTAGAATTTTTGTCATTATTCCTTTGACAATGCAGCTTAACACAAGATCAAGTGCGCGTTAAATGGCTCAAAAATAACTGGAACGGTTCGATTGGCAAATTAGTGGCTGGACGCGAGCTATTTTTGTAATACCATAGTGTGGTTCAGGAATGAATAAACTAAAAAAAGCGTGTAGTGAAACGAGGTGAGGCATTAATGACGGATTTTTCTTTCTATTGGCACGACTATGAAACTTTTGGTGTTGATCCTGCTCGCGATAGACCTTCGCAGTTTGCCGGCGTTCGCACCGACGCCGACTTCAATATTATTGGCGAACCACTGGTTATCTACTGTAAACCAGCCTCGGACATGTTGCCTCACCCTGAAGCGTGTTTGATCACCGGAATAACGCCGCAGCATGCGCTTCAAAATGGTGTGTCTGAGGCAGAATTTATTGCACTGATTCATCGGGAGTTTAGTCAGCCTGGGACCTGTGCCGTCGGTTATAACTCTATTCGATTTGACGATGAAGTCAGCCGCTATACGTTGTACAGAAATTTCTATGATCCCTATGCGCGTGAATGGCAAAATGGGAATTCGCGCTGGGACATAATCGACATGGTAAGAGCGTGTAGAGCATTGCGACCCGAAGGTCTGGAGTGGCCTAATCACGAAGACGGTACGCCGAGTTTCAAGTTAGAGCAGTTGACTGTAGCGAACGGTATTAGTCACGATGCTGCCCACGACGCTTTGTCTGATGTTTATGCGACAATTGCAATGGCGAAACTAATAAAAGAAAAGCAGCCAAAATTATACGACTACCTTTTTCAGCTTCGCAATAAGAATAAGGTGGCGGATTTGCTAAATACAATAGAAAAGACGCCGGTATTACATACGTCGGCAATGTTTCCAGCCACTCGATTCTGTACAAGTTTGGTGATGCCATTGGCGAGGCACCCGACTAATAAAAACGGGATAATCGCTTATGATTTGAAATTCGATCCGACAGACTTAATTAACTTGAGTGCCGATGAAATTCGGAGTCGCCTATTTATTTCGTCTGCCGAGCTGTCTGAAAATGTGACTCGTATTCCACTTAAAACCATACACACAAACCGCTGTCCGGTTGTTGTGACCAGTAAGCTATTAGATGAGAACGTTGCCGAGAAAATCTCCTTGGACTTACCCTCAGCTAGAAAATATTACAAGCGGCTTAAGGAAGAAACAACATTAGGCGAAAAACTTACAGAGGTTTTTCTAAATACCGAGTTTCCAGTGCAGCACGACCCTGACGTTATGTTATATAGCGGTGGTTTTTTTGGAAAGAATGATAAAGAAGTCATGTCGATGATTAGAAATAGCACGGCGTCGGAACTTCGTGATAGTAGTTTTCACTTCGAAGACAAGCGGTTGCCGGAAATGCTATTTCGATATCGTGCAAGAAATTTCCCCGAGAGCTTGACAGACGAAGAAACCCTGTTGTGGGACGAGTTTCGCTACCAGCGTCTAACAGAGTCGGGGGAGGGCGGCAGTATTGTCATGGATACGTTGTTGGAAAAAATAGAAGGGTATCTGGCTAATGATGAATTGCCTGATAAAGATCGAGAAGTGTTACAGCAGTTGCTAGCTTACACCGACGTGTTGTTGGGTTAAGCAAAGAGGATGGTTGCCAAAGAAGACGCGAATGATCTACCCGTAAAAAATCAGCAACGCTGGCTGGTTTATATGATTCAGACTCAGTCGGGAAAATTATATACGGGCATAACGACTAATTTGGAAAGGCGTTTTCGTCAACATTCAGGAGCGATTAAAGGGGGAGCGCGCTTTTTCCGCATGGATCCCGCCGCGAGCATTGTTTTTCAGGAGGACAGCGAAAATCGCAGTGAAGCAACTCGACGAGAGATGAAAATAAAGAAATTAACGCGGCGGCATAAACTGCTCTTAATAGCGGCGTATTCTAAAGCTTAGGAACTTGTACAAATGCTATGGCATAACTGTTTGGTACCTTCACCGCTTTGAATATTTTGGTCTTTTTGTAATGATTTTTCAAAATTGTGATTATGTGGTCTGTTTTTTCAGGACTAATTTCCAAACCAAGATAAATGGCCTTCAGTTCAGTTTCTGAAAATTTAGCATTGT
>JBLHNZ010000305.1:0-5215 GCA_047623245.1 Oceanicoccus sp.
TGATTTGGGGCGGTATTTGTTTTTTGATCCGATCTTGTCGGGAGATGGAAGCGTTGCCTGCGCGCACTGTCATCATCCTGACAAGGGCTTTAGCGACGGCCTTGATCGCAGTATAGGAATCACTGGCAAAAAAGTTTCCCGGTCTGCTCCAACTATTTGGAACACGGCATTTTTGAATTCATTTTTCTGGGATGGACGGGCAAAAACGCTAGAAGAACAGATCGAAGGGCCCTTATATAATGAGGAAGAAATGGGGAATACGCGGGAACATTTGTTGTCATCTTTAAACAACATTCCGGCCTATTTAGACTTGTTTCGGCAGGCCTTTCCCGACAGCAGTAGCGATACAGTGACTCTCGAGCAGATTTACACTGCTATTACTGCCTTTGAAGCATCTTTGATTTCTCTCAACAGTCGTTACGATCACTATGCCCACGGCGACCATAACGCCTTAAATTCAGCAGAAATTGAAGGCATGAACGTGTTTCGCTCCTTTGTTGCACGCTGCGCCGAATGCCACACACCGCCGTTATTTAGTAATCAACAAATTGCGGTGTTGGGCACGCCGGAACCAGAGGGCTTACCTCTGGATATTGGTGCAGAGAAAACCTTTGGTGCGCCAAAATTGAAAGGTGGATTTAAAGTGCCATCCCTGCGAAATATAGCCAAAACTGCCCCCTATATGCATTCTGGGCGATTTGAAACCCTTCGCGACACGGTTGAATTCTATACCAAAGGACGCGGGCACGCTGTGCCTGACGGTGTCGATATGCAGTTGCATTGGCATATATGGGAGCCCAATTTAAGTGGTGATGAGCTGGATCGTTTAGTCGATTTTCTCAAAGCGCTGACCGATGAAGTTTTTACGCCCGAAATACCAACGCGAGTACCCTCTGGGCTGACGCCCATCAAGCATAATAATGATATGAAAATGGTATCACCAGGAGAACATTTATGAGTGCAAGTCGATTAATAACGCTGCTGTTTGTGATAGTGGCGTTTGCTGCGGGGAGTTATTGGGGGAGACAAGGAGCTGACACGTCTATTGTGATCAGTAGCGGCGCCGACGGTAGCAGTTACGAAGGCGGATTCAAACCGGCATCAGGTGTCGCTAGAAAAAGCGATGTCGCTCGAAGAGCGGTGGCGGTTCGCACCGTTGCAGGTAATGTTTTAGTCGTCAAAGACGGAGAGTCTATTCAGGAAGCGGTGAAAAAAGCGGTTCCGGGAGATACCATTCAAGTGATGCCGGGCACTTATCGCGAAACCGTTTACATCGACAAGGATGATATTCGACTTGTTGGAGTCATACAGGAAGGTCGTAGAGCGACGATGGAAGGCGACGGCAAGTTAAATGATGCCATTCTCTATTCCGGAAATAACATTGTGGTGGAAAATTTTAAAATCATGCACTACAAAGGCAACGGGATAATGGGGCAGGCGGGAAACAATTTCGAAATTCGCAATAATATTATCATCGATTCCGGTGTTTACGGAATATTTCCGCAGCTTGGGAAAAACGGTTTGATCACCCATAACGTACTTTCGCAGATTTCAGATGCAGCTATCTATGTTGGTATGTGTGACAACATAGATGTCGTTCACAACGAGGTCTTTGACAGTGTTGCTGGTATCGAAATAGAAAATTCCCGTCACGCGCTGGTCGAGAATAATTATACTCACGACAATGCCGGCGGTATTCTCACGTTTATTTCACCGGGTTTACCTATTAAAACGACCTTCGATGTCATTATTCGCAATAATTTTGTGATTAACAATAATCACGTCAATTTCGGTATTGTCGGTTCTACCGTGGCCGGGGTTCCGTCGGGTACAGGCATTATGTCAATGGCTGCAGACGACGTCATTATTGAAGGGAATATTATATCGAATAATAAAAATGCTGGAATACTTATTACCGACCATTTTCACGCCGACAATTTGACTATCGATCCAGAGTCCGACCCCTACTCAGACCGCGTAATGATTCTAGATAATGTGATGGACAATAATGGCTACGACACAATCGATCCGATTAAGGCGTTAATGCTTGCAGAGCTAAAACAAGTTAACCCCGATATAGTTCATGCCGGTGAAACCAGAGGCAGCTGTATCAATAATCGTCATCGCTATAATACGGTGGGCATTAGCGAATTTGTCGATTGTGATTTTACGAATAGTGCAGCGACGGTGAGTTACCTGTTGCCCGAACCCGTTCCACCCAGAGTCATTGAAGATAAAGATCGCGGCAGGATTGCTTATTTAGGTGTTTGCGCCGGGTGTCATACTTATACCGGTCGTCTCATCGGACCACCGGTACAAGTTATTCAAGCACTTTATATGGATAACCCGGAAGGCCTTGCCGCGTATATTAATAGTCCAGTCAAAAAACGTGACGACTACCCGGAAATGCCGCCACAAAATTACTTAAGCGAAGAAGTACGCATGGCTGTTGCAACCTATATGTTGCAGGTGGAGAATTAATTCATTTGCCGGGGCGGTTTGCCGCCCCACATTTTTGCTGTTATACAGCATGAAACTGATTATCGATAAAACAGAGGGTCGGCAACGGCATCACATTTTACTATAATCTAGCGTTAGCCATTGCTCGGGACGCATCAGATAATAATTAGATGTGCCATCTGCCGATCCCTTCAAATACATATCGGCTGTTGCTCGATCAAAATAGCGATACGCCATGGGTTTAGTGTCTTTTTCAGCGTCGGCGACTCTGACTTCTACAACCGGGCCCGAGACGCTCACATATTTGTAAAGTGGCGCTGCTTCGTCTTGAGCTACTAGGGTGAATCGCTGGGCAGCGGCCAGAGCCTTGCCTTTTTTCGAGTTAGGTTCAGTCAATATCCAAAGCCCTATGGCAGGGTCGTAGTCGTACCAAATGGGGGCAGACAAGGGCGCTCCATTTGCCTGTTCGATAGATATCACACCGACATGTAAATCCTTTAGATAAGCTTCTCGTTCGGGCTTGCTCATATTCATCGACATATTAAAATCACCTCGATCTGAAATGTTGAAGGCTCCTACCGTTTCGTAGGTTTCGGAAAATGGGACCGGTCGCGTCCATCTTTTCCTACTTTACTACGCGGAGCTGCTTGGTGTCACGATGGGTTTCCCCACTGTTCCCAGAAAAAAACGATGTTTGTTTGTAGCTGCTATAGAGTCTGGCCCCGCCAGCATTGGTATAAACCAGCGAAAGATTAATAATATGCTTGAGGCTTTTCGCTTCGGCTGCCCTTGCTCACTGCCCGTGTCTATATACATTGATATAGGATCGAAAGAATCTTCCGCTGACATTGTGAGTGCTTCAGACAATTGTGAGGGCTTCAGACAATGGTGAATGAGTCTGATGAAAGATAGTTGAAGTTAGCCATTGTTCCTTTTTAGGATTAAGCACCCTATCTCTTACTACGTTGAGTCACAAAAACTAGCGGTGGTAAAAGGTTTTCTAAAGTATCTCCCTAACTCGCTGGCGGAGACTCGGTAAAACGTCTTTTTCGAACCAGCTATTTCGATGTAGCCAGATATTATTTCTTGGGCTCGGGTGGGGCAGTGGCACTACATTTGGCCAATAGTCGTGCCAAGCTTTAACGGTTTCAGTCAGCGATTTCTTTTTTTCTGGAAAATGATAAGAGTGTGCATATTGGCCAATGACGAGTGTCAACTGGATTTTGGGTAACTGTTGTAGAAATTTGGCTCGCCATTGAATGGCGCATTCCGGGCGAGGGGGGAGGTCCCCGCTTTTTCCTTTGCCGGGATAGCAAAACCCCATAGGTAGTATCGCAATTTTTTCTGCGCAATAGAAAGTATCTTTCGAAATACCCATCCAGTCGCGAAGGCGATCGCCGCTAGCATCGTCAAAGGGTATGCCCGACTGATGAACTCTTTTTCCTGGGGCTTGTCCCGCAATCAATATTTTCGCCGTCGGGTGTACTTGAAATACAGGCCTAACACCATCTATAAGCTGCGGAGCGCATAGTGTACAACTGCGTGCGTCGTCTATCAGGGTCGATAATATAGTCATTGTTATGATTGCATAGAGATTTGTTTACAATAGAAAAGTTGCAATAACTGATAAGTCTTTAGTCATCTCTTTCCGATTGTAAGCGAAGGCCTAAATCAGTACCGCTAATTCCGGAAAAAACTTTATTGAGCAATTTCCAGAACCGCTGCCGATAGACAAAAAAATTTCGTCTGGAGATATCTTCGCGACTCATTCAAGCTTCTTAAAGGTTACAGCGCTTTGAATTATTGAGTAAAGAGAATTCTTTCCTTATTGGGATAGTTCCTGCCAGCCCGTTATAAAGAAATACTAAAAGCTATCGATAATCGACTGATTTCTTCCCGGAAAAGCGCATAGAGGGAGCATATTAACACGCCGCCCGAACAGAGGGTACTACCGGCAATAGGGAAAGAAGATTAACGCTCAGTATTGACAGACAGTGCATTCTCGCGATTCAGGCTTTAGTCGTGGTTATTCATATCTTCCCTGCCAGTTAGGGTCGAGCTTCTCGAAAATATTGCCCAGCATGCGCATTGTCAAACCCCACACAACCTGGTCTCCTACAGAGTAGCCCGGAAAACGTTCTTTTTTTCCAGAAATCGAAAAATCCTGTTCAGTCAGGCTGCTCCCCGTGTACATATCGTTGAGCGAACCCCACAGAACATCGGCTACTTCGTAGTTCATATTAATTGAAGGGTTTTGGTTTTCCAGCACAAATACAAACGGCGAGACAATCATGTTGATATTGCGCCCTCTTGGATTTACATCAACATCGGCAACTTTACCGATATAACGCGCATCTTTTTTTAGGTCCAGACCTATTTCCTCAAAGGTTTCCCGTTCTGCTGTTTCGCGCAAGCAATTGTCATGTTGTTCGTAGTGTCCACCGGGAAAGGCCATTTGGCCCGACCAAGGGTCTCCAACTTTGACCGATCTAAGAATAAATAGTGCTTCCGTGTGGTCTTTTCCTGGTCTAAGAATAGCGGCGACCGCGGCATGTCGAGCATCGGTCCCCGGTTCATGGATTTCAGGTGTGTCGGCCCCTAGTAAGTCGATAATATTGTCGATTTCTAATAATTTCATTGAGTAACTCAAAAATTAAATGGCTGAACGAACGTGTTTACATGATTCCGGAAACACGCCGCGACTATTTTACCAACAGTCGTAGCGATTGATACACAAGCGACATCGCCAATGGAA
>JBLHNZ010000306.1:0-5208 GCA_047623245.1 Oceanicoccus sp.
CCTTTAAGGTACTAACGTCTAAGTTGCGATAATGAAAGTAGGCTTCCAGCTCAGGCATATATTTCACCAGAAAACGCCGGTCCTGGCCTATGCTGTTTCCGCAAATTGGAGACATACCCTTTGCGACGTGCTTGCGCAGAAACTCGATAGTTGCCGATTCTGCGTCTCGCTCTGTGGTCGAGCTTTGCTTAACTCGCTCAGTGAGGCCAGAGTCGCCATGATGATGAGTATTCCAGTCGTCCATAGCACTAAGCATGTCATCAGACTGATGTATAGCCAGCAAAGGCCCTTCGGCAATAACATTCAACTCAGAGTCCGTCACAATCGTTGCAATTTCGATTATATGGTCGACTTCAGGCTCTAAACCCGTCATTTCCAAATCGATCCAGATAAGATTAAAGTCCGGATTTAGGCTTATATCCAAATTACTTGATGCTGAAGACATACAATTCCCAGAAAATAAAGTTAAACTGCTACATTGAGAGCATGGAACTATCCACGACTGAGCTCTTAAATCTGGTTCCTAGTGTAACAAAAAAACCTCTTGCTAATCACTATAAGCAAGCTAATCAACGACTATAAGATTTTCATGAGCAAACGCAAACTAACACGGCGCCAGGAATGGCGCGTCAACAAAGTTCAAGAAGATCGTGTAAAACGTGCTAATCAGCGATCAGACCTCATTGATAAACAAATTAATGAAGGGGAACTGGGTTCGGAACAACAAGGATTAGTCATTGCGCACTATGGCAATCAAGTCGACATTGAAGGACTAAAGGAAGGCTCTTCCGGGGAAATTACTCGTTGTCATATGCGGGCCAACCTTGGCACTTTAGTAACCGGTGACCGGGTTATCTGGAGACCCGGTAATCCAACAGGCGTTGTTGTAGCTGGGCTCGATAGAGAATCTGAGCTGTCCCGTCCCGACAATCATGGAACCCTCAGACCGATCGCAGCAAATATCGATTACATTGTCATTGTGCTCGCGCCATTACCGCAACCTTATGCCAATTTAATCGACCGATATTTAGTCGCTGCCGAGTCTGTAAATATCGAACCCCTGATCCTTCTTAATAAAACAGATTTGATTGATGACAACAATAGGCAGGAAATCAAAGAACTACTATCGATCTACCCGCAAATCGGCTATCGCGTTTTAGAGGCATCAACCCAGAGCATGAATGGTCTCGATGAATTGAAGTCGGTACTTAAGAACCGTACCAGTGTTTTCGTCGGACAATCCGGTGTTGGAAAATCCTCTCTAATCAACGTGCTTTTACCGGGCGTCGACATTAGAGTAGGCGGTTTATCAAAAGGTCGCGACAAAGGAACCCACACCACAACGACGGCAAAACTGTTTCACTTCCCCGATGGCGGCGACTTAGTCGACTCTCCCGGAATCAGAGAGTTTGGCCTTTGGCATATGGAACGCGAGGGCGTATTAGACGGCTTTGTAGAGTTCCGGACCCATGTCGGAAATTGCAAGTTTCGTAACTGTAAACACCAGAGTGAGCCCGGGTGTCAGGTATTAAATGCACTGGAGCGCGGAGAAATAAGCCAAAGGAGACTGGACAGTTTTGAGTCGATAGCACGATCCTTAGAGATGCTGTAAAACCTAATCAAATATAATGGCGAAGTAATTGACCGAACTGAACAATGAGAAGGGTAGATTCCTAAACGTTCCTCTTCCTTTAGATAAGTGACGCAATGGCAAAAAACGAAAAAAAAAATCCGCAGGGCCTGTCAGACTGGCAAGATCAATTGCAGAATGTTGTGTTGCCCGCTAACCCTAGTGTAAAGGTTGCAGCCCTACAAAAGCTTAACGCCAGTACTGGCAATGCTAAAAACGTTGCTGCCATATTATTGGAAGATCCGGGACTGTGTTTATTGTTGATGCGCGAGGCCAATCAGGTCTTACAGCGTTCAAAAAACGAAACAAATTCTCTTTCCCACACCATTAGCTTACTGGGGTTCCCATACGTTGAAACACTAATTCGGCGCACAAAAGATTACGACAAAAAACAATTCACATACTTCGCCGCGTACCAACAACAATTAAGCACCAGCCTCCATGCAGCTTATCAGATAGAAGCTTGGGCAGAAAAAAACCGCTTCTGGCCAAGCGGAGAACTGTTTTGGGCTACGCTATTTCAGCGTGCGCCAAGCTGGGCTTTGTGGTACTTGGCTGGCGAACAAATGCAACAATTGGAACACTTACGTGCGCTAAATCACAGCTCTAGTCACAGTGACATTGAATCTATGGTTTTTGGCTGTAGGCTCCATGAGTTATACCGCTTAGTCAGCCGCAGCTGGAACTTGCCGAAGGTAACCCAAGAAAGCTGGCAACTGGGCGTAAGAGGAACGGCTCGGCAATGGGTGAAGTTGAGCCAAGTAGACTCGGAACAACCAGGGCTCTCAACAGAGAATTCTCCCTCCTTACTGCGGGTAAGCAGCTCTCCTGCCTTTGCAATTTCATTGGCGAATCAGCTTGCCGAGGCCGGCGAGTGGAATTGGTACTCTCATCAAACACTGCGCCTACAAAAAATTCTCGCCACAGCCATGCAAATGAGCACCGCACAAGCCACTGCGTTTAGCCATCAACAAGCTATTCAGGCTACTCGTCGGCATCGTATATCGGGCACTTTCACACCGGCCCAACAGCTTTTTAGTGGGCACAATAAAGCGCAAACCATCAAGGAGCCCTTGCAAAGTGCTGAGCTTAGCGACGAAGAGCTTGGCAACAACCCATTAAGTGATGTCACTAGGAGTGACGAAAATCATAGCGAGGATGTACTTGGAAATATAAAACCCAAAAAGGTCATCGAAGCCCGCACGCCTTTAGTCAATTCGCTTAATTCTGGGGCTCACACCGCAGATCTCAGCTTTAGAGTCCAAGCAAATAATGCAGTATCTAAAAGTGACAACGACATCCTTGGCGAACTGGCGGCAAAACCTAGTTCGGATTCGAAGGAAACGCTGCCTAACACGTCGACCAGAGCTCCCGCAGGACTTGTGAACGCTCTGCAGCGGCTCAAACTGCATCACACTTCGTTTAAAAATAAACATGAAATTCTCGATTTGGCCCTCCAGGCCATGCACCAGGCAATTGGGCTTGAACGAGCGACGATAAGCCTGTTGAATCGAAAAACCAAAAATTTGCGTAGCTTATACGATTATGGGTGTGAAAATAGCCCTACCCTTATCCAGTTTAACCACACCCTAGTTAAAGGAGATTTTTTTAACAAACTATTGCAAAAGACTGTAAGCATCCATCTAAACGACGACAATTATTCGAAAATATGGCCTGTGTTGCCTGAAAATTTTAGGGAAGCAATTAATACCAACGAATTTCTAATGATGTCCATTTTTATCGAAAAAATACCCACCGCTGTCGTCTATGCAGACTGCGCGACCAAAAAACATACCATCGACTCTCTGCAATACAAGTATTTTAAGCAACTTTGCTCCGCAGTTAGCCAGTGCCTCGAAAAATATAGCGATAGCTGAAACCCGTTAAGATTTACAGTACAATCTAGGCTCGTTGCCTACCGCACCTCACCAACTCTTCAAAAAATTTAACTCGGATCTCATGCCATGATCTCAATAGATTTACCGCTACTCTTGGAAGCAGAGCAGTTAGCAGAATATCTGACCCAAGGGGAAATCGATGACAACTTCCTGATCCTCGACGTTTGTACGTCAGAAAATTATGCAAAACATCACATACCTACAGCCGTTCATATTGCACCACAGGCCTTGCAGGCAGGAACGCCTCCTGTGCCAGGCAAACTTCCTAGCACCGCGCAACTTGAATCTCTTTTTTCTCGCGTTGGGCTCAGCGCCAACAAGCACGTGATTGTTTACGATGATGAAGGCGGTGGCTGGGCAGGAAGACTAATATGGACATTGGACGTAATGGGTCACAAAAACTATTCCTATCTAAATGGTGGATTACATGCATGGTTAAACGAAGACCACCCTTGCGAGACCAAGGAAAATAAGGGAAACATCACCGACTATAGAGTCACTCTCAACGCCAAACCCATCGCGGAGATTGACGATATTCTTTCAAAACTCGGAAGTAGCGACTTTGCCGTATGGGACGCCCGTTCAGCTGAAGAATTTGACGGAAGAAAAATTCTTGCAGAACGCGCTGGCCACATACCAGGTGCAATACATTTTGACTGGCTAGATCTGATGGATCGCGAAAGAAATATGCGCCTTGTAGATCTTGAAGAATTACAGCGAAAACTAGATGAAATGGGACTGAGTAAAACCAAAGAAATCGTGACACACTGCCAGACACATCATCGCTCGGGACTGACATACCTCACGATGAAAATACTCGGATACCCAAATATCAAAGGCTATGATGGTTCATGGTCAGAATGGGGCAACCGTGAAGATACTCCAATTGAACAAGGCGCGACGTAACCCATGAAAATATTTTTTATTGTTCTTCAATATATAATGCCGCAGCACGCACTTTCTCGAATGGCCGGTTTTATCGCCGATTGCGAATGGCATTGGCTAAAAGACACTATCATCAAAGGCTTTGTTAACCACTACAATGTCAACATGAACGAAGCTCAGGACGAAAATCCTGAAAGTTATAGAAGTTTTAACGAGTTTTTTACGCGACCACTTAAGGACGATGCAAGACCTCTTGTTGACAGCGAACACAGCATCGCCTGTCCTGCTGATGGCGCCATCAGCCAGATAGGGGATATTAAGAACGGTCGAATTTTTCAAGCTAAAGGTCAAGACTATAGTCTTTTGGAATTATTAGGCGGAGAACAAGAAACCGCACATCTATTTATTGATGGAAACTTTGCCACAATATATTTATCCCCAAAAGACTACCACCGCGTACATATGCCTCTCAATGGAAAATTGGTTTCCATGACTTACGTTCCCGGAGATCTGTTTTCTGTCAACACAACGACGGCGGAAAATGTCCCTCGGTTATTTTCTCGTAACGAAAGAGCCATTTGTATTTTTGAAACAAGCAGTGGCCCTATGGCTGTTATTCTTGTCGGCGCCATGATTGTAGCCGGCATCGAAACACCATGGGAGGGTCAAGTAGCGCCGCTAAAACGAAAGATCAATGTCACTCACTACAACAAAGAACGACGTGACATTATCATTGAGAAAGGCAAAGAAATGGGACGCTTTAAGTTAGGTTCAACCGCAATAGTATTATTCGGC
>JBLHNZ010000307.1:0-5187 GCA_047623245.1 Oceanicoccus sp.
TGGAACATGTTGAAACACACTTTTTAGACACGGGTCATTTCGCGCTGGAAGAAGACGGCGTTGAGATTGCAAGCTATATTAATACATTTTTGGGAAAAACAGTGAGTCGTTAAGCTCGTACTGACGGCTGCAGATTGGTGCCTTTCTGCAGCTCTTTTTTTGTCGATCTATTACAGGAAGACCATTATGAGGAGTTACACGAGCGACATAGCCTTTACCGATGCAGTGAAATCTGTACAGGAAAGATTAGGATCGCGGAAAAATTATCATCGAATGGAAGAGGGTGGAGGGTGGCAGTCCACTATTACGCCAGACCTTGCAGCATATCTCGGCGACAGAGACTCGGTCTATCTTGCGACTGCAAGCGCCGACGGTCAACCGTATATCCAGCATCGCGGGGGTGCCAAAGGTTTTCTAAAAGTGATTGACGATAAAACTCTGGGTTTTGCTGATTTCGCTGGCAACCGTCAATACGTCTCGATGGGAAACCTGAGCGAAAACAATAAGGCGACTCTATTTGTAATGGATTATGTGTCGCGTAGCCGCATAAAAATTTGGGGCACCGCAAGATTTGAAGAAAATGATACGGATCTGATAAATTCTCTACGAGACGAAGAGTATAAAGGGCGTGTTGAAAGGGCGTTCATTTTTGAGGTAGAAGCTTGGGATGCCAATTGCCCGCAACATATTAAGCCGCGATTTACTGAAGAACAGGTGGTAGACGTTGTAAACCCTTTGTTGGATAAAATTGAAAAGTTAGAAGCTCAGCTTGCGTTGATAGCAATGTGATCATAATTACCCCATCGAGATTACAATTACACATTCAAGGTGCAAAATTTCCATAATCTAATGCTCAATAATAAAATACTTTAGGTTAATGGATGGTCTTCTTCTGTTTTCAGCTTAAATCTATCGCCAGCCTTTGATTCCTTTGATTCCTTGGATTCAGTTATCGATCGCAGGAATCATAGTCGCGTGACCGGCAAGTTTGATAAGTGACCTGTTTAATTTTGCCACGTTTTATTTGGACAACTTATCCTAGGCATACAGCGATTTTTTGGAGCCTTAACTAGCGAATAATTATCTGACTTCTTTCGGGTCCAACCGAAATCATTTTTATCGGCACGTTCATCAATGTCTCAATCCGCAGCACGTAATTCTGTGCTGCCACCGGTAAGCTTATGAAAGTACGGCAGTCAGTTATGTCTTCCCGCCAACTATCCAGTTGTTCGTAAATTGGCGTCAAAGTTTCTGTTTGGGGCCAGATCGCATTCTCGCTATGCTGGCCTTCGTAGGCGACGCAGATTTTGAGATCTTCCATGCCAGTTAAACAATCGAGTTTGGTCAGCGCAATTTCGGTGGCAGCCTGAAGCTCGATACCGTTGCGTGTAGCGACCGCATCGAAATATCCAACATCCCTTGGGCGTCCAGTGACAGCACCGTATTCGTTAGTCCGCTCTCGAAATCGTTGTTGATGCTCCATTGCCGTAGTAAGGGTGCCGGCGCCAACCGACGAACTGAATGCCTTAGCGACAGCAATAATTCGATCTGGTCGCAGTGCCGGTAAACCACTGCCAATTCCTGCGTAGGCCGCTGTAACGTGTGACGAGGTCGTCCAGGGATATTCACCAAAGAGTAAATCCCGCCCCGCGCCGAGTTGTGCTTCAAACAATAGGGTCTTGCCCGCTTTTTGAAGAGATTTCAGTGGTTCGGTGACGTTGCAGATTGATTTTTTCCAAGGTGCTGAGGTTTCCAGTAGCGTTGCTGTTAACTCTTCTGCTGTCTGCGTGAATTGAAACGCGGGGTAAAGAGCGCGCAATTGCGGTAGTTTCCATTCCAACAAAAATCGAATCCGCTCTAAGAGTACCTTTGGTTGTTTAAGCCATCCTACCAAAATCCCCTTTTTCATTACTCTGTCGCCATAGGCCGGAGCAATGCCTTGTCGAGTCGATCCGTAAGCGTTATCTGCAAGACGCTCTTCCTCGAGGCTGTCTTCCAAAGCGTGTAGGGGTAGACACAATGTTGCGCGATCTGATACGAACAGCTGAATATTTAAGCCTGACGCCGAAATTGCCGCAAGCTCGTCTGTTAACGCTCCCGGGCTAATGACCATGCCCGGGCCAAGTACAGCAATACAGTCTGGGTTAAATATTCCGCTGGGCAGTTGGTGTAGTTTGTAGCTGCCGAAACGGTTAACTACGGTGTGGCCAGCGTTATTGCCACCCTGAAAGCGAATGCTGGCTGCCGCATTGTTTGCCAAATAGTCCACAATACGGCCTTTGCCCTCATCTCCCCAATTAGCACCAACAACGACGATAGACGACATGATATTTCCTCCCAAATTTGAAGGTGTCATCCTAAATTGTCTTGCGTAATATGGATAATTAATTAATATTATTATATTGATAAAATTATCATATGAGCTGTCTGGCGATACACAGCCGTACTATTGGTTCAATACAAGGGAATAAGGGAACAATCATGCTGGATATACAGTGGCTTAACACCTTTGCAGTTTTGGCCAGAGTAGAGCACTTTGGCAAAGCGGCACTTGCTCTTCATATGACACAACCCAATGTGAGTTTGCAAATTAAGCAATTAGAAAAAACGACCGGTGTTAAATTGATTGAGCGCAAACCTTTTGTACTAACGTATGCAGGGCGTCGCTTATTGGATACTGCCGACAAGATAATTAGCGAGCTGGAAAATTGTCAATCTGATCTCAATGCCATAAACGAACAGTCGCAGGGCTCGCTGACCATTGCCGCCAGCGATACGATTTCTCGGTTATTACTGATTGCTCCCTTTCAACTATTCAGCGAAGAATTTCCGGGTATTGATTTGTCCCTGCAAAATACAACTTCGGCACAGGCGACTGAATTGGTCAAAAGCGCAAAAGTTGATTTGGGTTTTGTTATGGCGCAAAAAAACAGTTTGCCTCTGCATTTTACTGAACTACACCAGGTAAAGTGGTGCGCCTATGGGCATGGTTTAGACCGTTGGCAAAAGGGGTTGGAAAAAACGAGCGAACCTGAGAACATATTAATTGACCCAGTACCTACCCTGATATTACTGGGTCACGAGACCAGAACCCGGGGCATTATCGATGCCGCGCTGCCGCTATTGGGGCTACGTCACTACAGGGTGATGGAAGTCGGTAGCGTCGATGCCCAAATCGAGTGGGCTGAGGCCGGGTTTGGGGTCGCGATTGTGCCGGAGTATTCTCTGCAGCAGAAAGAAAATATCATCGCGCCGATTACGCCATTACTTAATTTTCCAACGACAAGCTTGGGCTATATCGTGCGCCAAAATCAGATATTGTCTCGAGCGACAAAGCGACTATTGAAATGGGTCGCTGCCGAAGTTTCCTCCTTTCGCTCTTAGAAAAGCGCAATGACAGGCATTGTTACAAATAGTGTCTCCACTTTTTCAAGTCAATTACCCGAAATCCCCCCTAACAACAGGTACGGTAGAAGAATAACGGAACTACATTTCCGTAGCCACTTTTTAGACCCCGATACCCCCGACCTAAAACACTCAGACATTCTAGCGGTAGCAAATTGACCGCTGAAGCCACGTGTTTGACGTGCCGCTATTTATAGCAAACGTTTTCTGTAAACCTGCATTAATGCCGTGTCGCTGCCGAGTCAGATCTTTCGGTCAATCCCGAAATGTTCGAGAATAGGCGTGATGTAACCCAGCCACACTACGTTTGTCATCGTGAAATATCCTTCCTGTATGATCGACCATTTCTACTCTAACCATTGAGGCTGAATAACATGCTGTATTTGTTGTAAACAAGAAACGAGCAGAGCGGTGGTATAGCTTTCATACATAGCTCGTTTTACCGGAGGAGTTTGTTTAATGTCTGTTGTATTCTTTCGAATTAACTATTATATTTTGCGAGGCTCATAGCGCTTTTTCACTCTGTATACTCGTGCGAATGACCAGCAGTAGGTGGAACGATAAAGCGATGGATGTTTATCCTTACTGCCAGAAATCCAGAGTTGATAAGCTTAAAGAATAAAAAAGGGAGAAGAATATGGCGTTTGATTATCAAACAATTTCCACTGAATTGAATCAGGGCGTTTTAACTGCGACCTTAGATAACCCTCCTATCAACATCATGACCGCGGCGCTGTATAAAGACTTGGTAGCCTTTACTCAAGAAGTTGAGGATAACGACGAAGTCAGGGTTTTGGTATTGGAAAGCGCCGACCCCGATTTTTTTATCGCTCATTTCGATGTTGAGCTTATTCTGACATTTCCAACCGATAAGCCGGCCCAGAAATTGGAAGAACTCTCCGGTTTTCACTTAATGTGCGAGCGCGTTCGCACCATGCCTAAACCGACGATTGCCAAGATTGCGGGTCGCGTTGGTGGTGGTGGAAGCGAATTTTCAGCCTCCTGCGATATGCGTTTTGGACTTAAAGACAAGACCATCATTAATCAGATGGAGGTTCCATTAGGGATATTACCGGGGGGATGTGGCACCCAGCATCTGCCAAGGCTTATCGGCCGCGGCCGGGCGATGGAAGTGATTCTGGGTGCAGATGATCTGGACGCAGTAACCGCTGAAAAATGGGGTTATCTCAATCGGATTTTTGATACGCAGGAAGCATTGGATACGTTCGTCGACAAACTTGCTCATCGAATGGCACTGTGGCCCGCAAAAGCCATGGCACTAGCTAAACAGTCGGTGTTAAATGCTGAGATGCCCATAGAAGAAGGGTTGAGGGAAGAAGCCTATTTATTCCAGCAAGCATTACGAAATGACAGTGCCAAGGCGAACATGTCGAGAGCCATGCAAATGGGTGCACAGACTAGAGAAGGAGAGCTCAGAATTGCCGACCTTTGTGAAGAAGTTGCTAAAGCTAATCAAAACGAATAGATTTAAAATAGAATGCAGTTGACCTAGCGTAAGCTCGTCGACTAAAAATGACCATCGACAGCGTGTTAGGCATATTGAGGGCTTTCATAAGTGACGCAGGTAGTAAACGTACAGGGTGACATTAACAATGGACCTGTTGGCGCAATAGACGGATTAAGTGCTCGCGGTTTGCACGTGGGTAGCTACAAACGCCGAATGAAGGTTTCACTTGATCGTATGTATGAAAATGCGCTCGACTGGGAGCATCTTCCACATTTGCATAACAACTACTTTGCGTGGATTGAGTTGATAGAGGC
>JBLHNZ010000308.1:0-5185 GCA_047623245.1 Oceanicoccus sp.
TTAAACGCTGACGTTACCTGATACAAAAATCCGCCAAATTCGTTTCTTCATGCGATCTCCTAGGAACGCCACACAAAAGCACCCAAATGTTCTTATGCCATATCGGGCTTATTCTTCGCGTCGTCAGTTGTCTCTGCAGCATTCTTATCCGCGACTATCGGCTCTTCAGTATCGTCACTATCATCGGTAACCTCTGCGTCAGTAGTATTTCCGTCACCATTAGCAGCGGCTTCATCACCTGTATCTATATCATTAGTCGCTTCTACAGGATCAGAGTCATAAGTATTTTCGTCGATAACCGCATCATCTCTACGATCAGCTTCGTTACTGTTACCATCCGAGCTTCCCGTACTTTGCCTGTCGTTAGGATTTTTTGGCCACTGATTAAATGGAAAGGGTTGATAATCAGTATTAAAAGATAAATAACGAACTATCTGGAATATGTACTTGCATAACTGAGCACTAAAATCCTTTAGAGCTTCGTTGGTTTCTTTCGTAATTAGGACCATCAAAAACTGAAATAGAACAATCGCCCCTAAAATGAATTCAGCGACACTATAGGCAACCACGAAAACCAGCATGAAGACGGCTCTTTTCCAAATATCCTGACGCTTAACATTGACTTTGATTTCTTCGTTTTCCATGAATATATCCTTTTCTGAGGTTTGTCCTGAATAATACTCTTTTTTCACTGCAAGTGAATATGCGTTATGTCAATCGGCCCACGAGAGACCGGGAAAAATATACCCCATAATTGATTGCCAAAACCCTATCAGAATTATGCGCTTTCTAGAACTAACAAGCTGAACGAAAGCTCACCATTCACGCAGCCTGAAGGTCTTTATATTGTGACAGAAACAAGAAATAAAAAACCGAATAATGACGGTAACTTCCCCAAAGAGCCCCCAAAATGATAGATTTTATGGGGATTTTTAGCATCACCTTCACACTTATCCCAAATTGGGACAGTAAATTGATTGTAGGACGGTGATGATCTTAATCGCCTCTTCGCCACACAAGCTGTAGTAGATCGTTTGCGACTCTCTTCGCGTTTTAACCAATCCCCCTGCTCTCAAAGACGCAAGGTGCTGAGATAATGACGACTGACTAAGCGGGATCAATTCATTCAACTCGCCAACCGACAATTCCCGCCCGACTAGAGTGCAAGTAATGAGCAAACGGTGTTCGTTAGCTAATTTTTTTAACAGGTTAGCCGCTTCTTTTGAATGCAACTGCATGTCTTCTGACACCAAAAGCCCGCCGTTTATTTGCTCTTCCACTTACTTGGCCTCATAGTTTTTTGTCAATTGCTTCTCTCTCTTCAGCTTCATGCCAATAGTACGTCCTTCGAGAATCGCTTGCTCATACTCGACACCATTTTCTAATTGGTAGGCGCTCCACATCATCCCCACACGATTTGCCGACGCGCAATGAATCAAAATTGGGTGGTTTTCCTGATTTTCTATAATTGCACGAAAACGAACAAACGCATCAGCTTGTGGCCAACCTTTGGGAATCGGAATATTGTAGTACTGAATACCTGCCTCCCGAACGCCGATTTCCTCTTCCTTAGTCCCTTCCTTCGCAGTTCTCATATCGAGCACTGTCTTAAATCCATGCTGTTTCAACTCACCAATCGCACCTGACAACAATTTCCCAGATGTTGCTATGTGGGGCGTATGCCGATGATAATTAACGATATTTTTACTTACCTTATCTCCAAACGGCACCTGTTCTACAGCCGTAACCGGCTGTAAAATCAACAAAAAAATAACCAATGCAGCGAATGCCGACCTTAGCATTCCATACGCTTTATTAACATTGAGCACGGGGGTAAAGAGTGTTTCCGCGCGAAATCTCAAACCTCTTTTTTCGTAACAAAACAGCGGAATATGATCTATAGCGGGCATGGTTATTCCTCTTGAGTTTACCGCCGGTGAAATTCAGAGCCGAATTTGAAATCAACAGAAACTCCATCGCGCTTCATCTGAGTAGTTTACATTAGAATATCGTAATGTAAACTTCTTTCAAATTCTCTCGATGGTTAAAGTTGGGAAGAAGCCAAGACGGCGGCAAGTGATTATAATAGCAGTGCGATACGTAACCGGCTTGCCAAAAAAATTTAAGCCATCGTGAAGCGTATATTAAAGCGAAAGACTTGGAACCGCTTTTGCCATCATCTTGTCGCGCGCCTCTGGCGATAACTCAATAGCCTTGCGTGTCTTTAGATCAAAGGATATTGCGACGGCTTCAGTCGTTGCAACGCACTCCCCTGTTTCGGCATTGAACATCCAATGACAAAAATTAGAGGCCTTACCAATAATCCCTTTTAACCCAGACCGGATCACCAAAATATCGCCAACTTGAGGGGTTTGATGGTACACAAAGCGATATTCGAGGGCCGCACCGCCAGTACCTTTGTCTCTCGGGCCATCCTCGTCTCTTATCGCCATAAAGAAATGAGTGATCCCGTCAGATATTCGGCCCATATAACTATACACCTGCATATAGCCCTGTTCATCGGCATCGGCACTCAGAACGACTCCACGATATATGGGGATAAGTCCCAATTGTTCAGCATCTCCGAGAGTTGGCGGCGTTCGTGGCGCCTCTGTCGACGTTCCTCGGGGCTTGGCAAATTCTGGCAAATCTACCCGGTACTCGCTTGAGCGGGCGATCATAGCGTCGCTATAAGCGATCTCTTCGCGAGTGTCGGTGCTAGTTAAGACAACGTCGGCGACAAAAGTGGCCGATACTAATCCAGTCGCAGCATTCACCATCTCTTCATAGACTTTTATCCCATTTACATCAGCTTCGATGATGCCAGCGTTAATGAAGTATGGAGTACCTGGGCGCATCTCTCTGTGAAACCTTATATGCTGATCGCGCACCACCAGCGTGCGTTTCAACTCACGCATATAGCGAGGACCAAAGCCCATTACCTGTGCCAAGCCAAACAAACCATCAACTGAACGGGCCACGTAAAAGCGGACATTCATATGCCCCATTTCATCGCAATCCCAAGTATTTACCCCAGAACGAAAAACCTCAATCATCTGTGCCATGCCACTCCCAAACGTATCAATAACAAGTCACTTGCATCCAGTGGCTCCATTAGCTGTCACCCGAACAACGATGTCGAAAAATTGCTTCTCGACATCGACAAAACCGACTCCTATTGCAAGTCAGTTAACCTCCGAATGACGCAATCCCAGTTTGAGCGCGTCCCAAGATCAACGCATGAACATCATGCGTACCCTCGTAAGTATTGACTGTTTCCAGATTAATCATGTGTCGCATCACTGGATACTCATCGGATATACCATTGCCGCCATGCATGTCACGCGCTACCCGCGCTATATCCAAAGCCTTGCCGCAAGAATTTCGCTTCAATAAGGAAATAAGCTGCGGAGACAATTGGTCGGTTTCTTTTAGACGGCCGGCTTGTAAACAGCCCTGCAACGCCAGACTAATTTCCGTTTGCATATCCACTAGCTTTTTCTGGATAAGTTGATTTGCCGCTAATGGGCGACCAAACTGGACTCTGTCCATAGTATATTGACGTGCTGCATGCCAACACGCTTCGGCAGCTCCTAGAGCGCCCCAGGAAATACCAAAACGGGCATTGTTCAGACAACCCATTGGACCTCTAAGCCCCTGTACATTGGGAAGTAAATTTTCCTCGGGAACAAACACGTTATCCATCACGATTTCGCCCGTTATGGACGCCCGTAGCGACAACTTTCCTTCAATCTTGGGGGCACTGAGACCTTTCATGCCCTTTTCCAAAATGAATCCCCGGATTGTACCGGTATCGTCTTTCGCCCAAACAACAAAAACATCGGCTATCGGCGAATTACTTATCCACATTTTGTTGCCGCTGAGCTTGTAACCACCGTCGACCGTTTTTGCTCGAGTTAACATGCCGCCAGGGTCAGAACCGTGATCTGGCTCAGTCAAGCCAAAACAGCCGATCCATTCTCCCGATGCCAGTTTTGGCAAGTACTTTTCTCGCTGGGCTTCGCTACCGTAATCGTAGATTGGAAACATCACCAAACTAGATTGCACACTCATCATTGAACGATACCCAGAATCGACGCGTTCAACTTCACGCGCGATCAAACCGTATGAGACGTAACTAACGCCCGAACAGCCATATCCATGGATTGTAGCTCCCAACAGCCCAAGATCACCCATTTCACGGAAAATATTGGGGTCTGTGTGTTCATTCCTATACGCTTCACGGACTCGTGGTTGCAGTTTTTCCTGAGCGTACTGCTGCGCAGAAAGCTGGATCATGCGTTCTTCCTCTGTTAGCTGACTGTTCAGCAAAAAAGGGTCCTGCCAATCAAAAGTGCCCCAAGTAGTACTCATAGTGATTTTCCTGTTGTCTAAAATGTAAGTAAATTTCTATCGCGGATGCGAATCACAAACCCTCTGACGACTGCGTAGTCAATTACGAGCCTAAACCACCACGTAACTTCGCGAATTCGGCGCTGGCAAAAACCCTGATTTTAATGACTAGCCTATTGCAGCGAGTTAATACGACTTGGGTAGCCCGAGCGCTTTTTCGGCAATGTTACACAAAATCAATTGCGGGCTAATCGGCGCAAGTCTAGTGATCATAACTTCGCGCATTAATCGCTCGACATGAAACTCCTTCGCATAACCCATGCCGCCGTGGGTCATTATCGCACGAGTACAAGCCTGAAATCCTGCCTCGCCTCCGAGATATTTAGCCGCATTGGCTTCTTGGCCACAAGATTGCTTCGTGTCGTAAAGATAAGCAGCCTTCATAGCCATTAAAAATGCGGCTTCTAATTCTATCCAACTTTCAGCTAAGGGATGCTGAATAGATTGATTCATGCCAATTGGACGATCGAATACAACTCGCTCCCGTGCATACTTTGCAGCCCGGTCAAGTGCACTTTGTCCAATACCAATACCTTCAACCGCAACGAGAATACGCTCTGGGTTGAGGCTATGTAACAAGTACTGAAACCCTTTACCCTCTTCGCCGACTCTGTCTTCCTCGGGAACCGGCAATCCGTCGATAAAGACTTCACACGAGGCGACAGCAGAACGGCCCATTTTGGGAATAGCTCTGACATCACAATAATCTCTATTCAAGTCCGTATAAAAAAGCGTTAATCCGTCGGTTGGACGTGCCACCTCATCCTTAGGT
>JBLHNZ010000309.1:0-5185 GCA_047623245.1 Oceanicoccus sp.
TGGCCTTATGCAGTATTGCCAGTAGAAGAACAAAAAGTAGTTGGCTTGCTCCCCGCTGTGTAGCGACGAGATTACCTATTTCTATAATACTTTCGCGAGCGACAGGTTCTTTAGCTAGGAAACTCAATGCTTGCTCAACAGGCTTTTCCATATATTGTTCAACCATGAGAGTTTCATCCATAGCTCTTCTAATGCCCGCAGTCGCGCTGGTACTGTCGTGGCAGTCCAGCGACAAAAATTGAGGCATGAATTCGTTGATTTTCGCGTCGTAGATGCAAGAAAATTTGTCCTGGATATAGGATTCAAGTAATTTTCGATGTGGCGAATTTATCGAATCAAGGCGACAAACGGTATCGGGAAGGACCAGGTTTCGCAGAACTCGGCTCAGTGTCCTTTTAGAATTATGTAGAGATTGCCTTGTGTCGTTCAGAGCAGTAGCGTGCATAATTGTGACCCTTTCTTGATTAGCTTGAAGAGAGTCTAAATGTTGAATCTTAAGAGAATCTTAAAGACAAAAATGTTCTCGCACGTAAGAAGGGTGCCTTGGTTCGCTGCTATTTTCAGTGCTGGGGTTTTCGATAGCTTATCGTTGGAAGGTCAACAGCCAACGTACACAGTAAAAGTTCACAGCGCCATAGGTCAAAAGGCCGTCTTTTCCTACCGTGACAGAGCACTGTCTTAATATTGATAAAGTGGTAGAATTCCACAAATAATATTTTTTTCGCTAATCCTATTGGTCGCTACCATGGTTAAGAGCTTTTTTCGTTGTTTGAATAGCTATATTCTTTTTTTGTTAATTTCCTTGATACTGCTCAGTCTCTTTCGAATGGGATTCGTCATTTGGAAATTTCCTCGCGTATTGGAAGCGGGAAATGTTTGGTTGGTGTTCGCTCAAGGATTTCGCTTCGATTTGGCAATGCTTTCGATGTTAACGATACTGCCTGCTCTGGTAACACCGATATTCGCCTCATTTAAGTCTGTCTGGTCCGGTTGGCAAAAATTTGTTAGCGTCTATTTGACGATCTGTTTTGTCACGGTTTTGTTTATGGAGTTTTCGACGCCGTCTTTTGTCAATGAGTTTGACCAGCGTCCCAATTTCATCTTCGTAGAATACCTACAATATCCTAAGGAAGTTTTTTCAACGTTAATGGGCGCATACGCTCTGGCTCTAGTTGGAGCTTCAGTTTTGACTATTTTGGGTGGTTGGTATTTTTATCGACTGCTTAATAGAAATATCGGAAATGCAACCATAAAATTGTGGCAGGGGTTACTTTTCATCCCTGTGATTCTCATCA
Source organism: Oceanicoccus sp. (assembly GCA_047623245.1). GTDB lineage: Bacteria > Pseudomonadota > Gammaproteobacteria > Pseudomonadales > Dasaniaceae > Oceanicoccus. Next base: position 1,296 of record JBLHNZ010000309.1, read on the forward strand.
TGCAAACTCTGTTTATTCGCTCTACTTTAGAGCACCGCCCGTTGAATCCTAGCAACGCTGCATTTACGAAAGATTTGCTAGTCAACGACTTTGCAATGAATTCTACTTATAGTGTTGCTTATGCCGTGTATTCCAGTTTTCGACATGAGGCCGGGAGTAAAGGGTACGGTGATATTTCGAGAGAAAACGTTATTAAAACTATTCGTCAAGAAATGGCTGTCTCTGAAGAAGACTTCTTGTCTGATGAGATTCCCACACTGCACCAGCAGTATGCGATAGTCGATAGAGAAGAACCGCTAAATCTAGTCATCATTCTGGAAGAGAGTCTTGGGTCTGAGTATGTTGGCGCACTGGGTGGTTTGCCGATTACTCCGCGTTTGGACGAACTATCAAAAGAGGGCTTGTGGTTCAAAAACCTCTATGCGACGGGCACAAGATCAGTTAGAGGTATCGAAGCGGTTGTTACTGGGTTTACTCCGACGGCAGCCAGAAGTGTCGTGAAGCTAAATAAATCACAACAAGGCTTTTTCTCCATCGCGGAGTTATTGAAATCTAAAGGGTACGACACCAGTTTTATTTATGGTGGTAACGCCAATTTTGATAATATGCGGCATTTTTTTGTAGGCAACGGTTTTAACCGAGTAATAGAGGAAAAAGACTTTGTCTCGCCAGATTTTTCAGCTACCTGGGGTGTCTCAGATGAGGATTTGTTTAACCGCGCCGATGAAGAGTTTTCGGCGTATGCTAAAGAGAAAAAACCCTTTTTCTCTTTGATCTTCTCATCTTCAAATCATTCGCCATTTGAGTTTCCTGAAAATAAAATTGAAAACTACACTAAAGAAAAAGCAACGGTAGAAAACGCAGTAAAATATGCTGATTATGCACTTGGAGAGTTCATAGACAAGGCTAGGAAGTCAGAGTACTGGGAAAATACATTGTTTCTAGTGATCGCAGACCACAACTCTCGGGTTCGTGGAGCAAGTCTTGTTCCCATCGAACGCTTTCATATTCCCGGCTTGATACTCGGTAAAGATATTGCCGCAAGCGAATATGAGAACATTGCTAGTCAGATAGATATGATTCCAACGTTGTTATCACTAATGGGTATCTCTAGCCAGCATCCAGCAATAGGACACGATTTATTGCATGAAAGATTTGCTGATTACGAGGGTAGGGCGATTATGCAATACAACAGCGTACAGGCCTTTATGGAGGGAAATAGCGTGATTATTTTCGAACGAGAGAAAGAGCCTGCGCAATTTGACTATATCAATGGAGAGTTAGTCGAGGCCAAAACTACCGATGAAATTCTACTTAACAAGGCGTTGGCATACTCGGCGTTTGGCCCGTTAAGTTATAATGAAAACCTCTATAGACTGCCACAAAAAACACCATAACCAGAGGTAATTAACCAGTGGTAATGGCTGAGGTTTTTCTGGCAGTCTCTTTAGACGTCTTGTGAACAGATACAGGTATTGTTGATCTGTATCTATTCGCGGGGCGATCGCATGGTGACGAATTCTTCAGCAGAGGTGGGGTGAATACCGATGGTACTATCGAATATCGCCTTGGTTGCACCTGCCTTCATGGCAATCGCCATCCCTTGTATGATTTCACCTGCATCTTCGCCAACCATATGTATGCCTACAACGCGATCGGTTTCGGTTTCTACAATTAATTTCATATAAGTGCGTTCTTGGCGTCCGCCTATCGTATGTTTCATTGCCCGGAAGCTCGACTCGAAGACGGTAACATCTCCTAGACTTGCTCTTGCCTGTTCTTCAGACAAACCGCAGGTGCCTATATTTGGTTGGCAAAAAACAGCGGTAGGAATCGTGTTGTAGTCGACAACTGTGGGCTTGTTATTGAATTGTGTTTGGGCAAATGCCATACCTTCAGCAAGAGCTACGGGAGTTAATTCCATTCCGCCAATGAGGTCTCCCAGCGCGTAAATGTTGGCTTCACTGCTCTGAAAATATCGGTCAACTTTAACAGTGCCGTTTGGATTGAGTTCGACATTAACATTTTCAAACCCTAGATCCTGTAAATGTGGTTTTCTTCCAGTGGCATAGAGAATAGCATCGGTTTCAATGGTGCTACCGTCTTCCAAAATAGCAATGAGAGATCCATCGTCTTGTTTTTCTATTGCGCTAATATTGGTGTTGAAACGTAAATCAATACCGGATTCTGCAATTTCTTTGCTGACAAATTCTCTAATGTCCTGGTCGAAGCCGCGCAGAAATAGCGGCCCGCGATAAAGTTGTGTGATTTGAGACCCAAGGCCGTTAAATATGCCAGCGAATTCTACGGCGACGTAACCACCTCCGACGACTAACATGCGCTGTGGAAAAGTTTCCAAATCAAATATCTCATTGGATGATTTAGCAAATTCACGCCCGGGAATATCCGGAATGTAAGGCCATGTACCCGTTGAAATAATGATTTTTTCTGCGGTATATTCTTTGTCGCCAACAGCGACAGTATGGTTGTCGACAAATCGCGCTCGGCCGTGAATAACCTCGACACCGGCACCCTCTAACATATCTTCATAAATACCATTTAAACGAGATATTTCGGTAATTTTGTTATCGCGTAACGTACTCCACTCAAATTTTGGATTGGTTGCACTCCATCCAAAGCCCTGTGAGTCTTTAAAAGCATTTGAAAATTGCGATGCATAAACATATAGCTTTTTGGGTACACAGCCGACATTTACACAGGTACCTCCCATATAACGATCTTCGGCGACTGCAACTCGTGCGCCATAAGCGGCAGACATCCGGCTTGCGCGCACGCCGCCTGAACCTGCACCAATGACAAACAGATCATAATCGTATTGGGGGTTTTCATTTTTCATTTTTTGTCTCGACAAAATAGTTTTCGTTGATCTTAGAGTGACTTAAACGACAATTGTTACAATGCAAAATTTACGCTAATTTGACACGAATATTACTTAGATAGCCGCGGTAGTGCAATGCGCGCAATCTCGAATCAAAGTAATTCCCTTTACTGTTAATAAAGTTGAATGCCAGCGCCGGGCGGTTGTGCTGCTTCGCGACTAATGATTTCACCAATAATAGTGGCTTCAACACAATCGCTCTGTTGCAGCTCTACCAAGCAAGCAGGTGCTTTGTCGGCGGGAATAGCCGCTAATAATCCTCCCGCTGTTTGTGGGTCAAACAAAATCGGGTACCGCCTTTGGGTGCGAAATTGCTCTTTGTTAAGAAGGGCTTTCTCTGCATGTAAATTTTCGGGATGTAAAGTACTGAGCCAATCGTTCTCGATGCAGCGTTCCACCCCTGCCAAAATGGGAATAGCGGACAATTGCAGCTTCATGGCAATGGTGTCATCGGCGGCATTAAGCATTTCCTGGAGGTGTCCCAGTAGTCCAAACCCCGTCACGTCGGTGCACGCAAATGCCTGAAATTTATGGATGATCTGTGCCGCGTTACGATTGCTAATTAACATATGATGTAAAGCGTTATCGATCCACCGGCCCTCGGCGTTACCTGCCATATTGGCCGCAAATAGAGTACCGCTGCCCAGCGGTTTGGTCAGTATTAACTGCAATCCAGGTATCAGTTTTCCTTTGGTCAGAAGGTTGTTCTGGTCGCATGTTCCATTGACAGACAGCCCAAAACCTAGCTCAGCGCCTTCGCTACTGTGTCCGCCGATCAATGCAGTTTCCTGTTCGTTTAAGCTATCGACCGCACCGCTCATCAGCTGAAAAAGCGTATCTTCGACGATGGTTTCATTTGCGTATGGAACGGTTGCAATAGCTAGTGCTGAGTGCGGCATGGCTCCCATTGCATAAATGTCGCTGAGGCAGTGGTTTGTAGCAATTCGCCCTAGTAAATAGGGGTCGTCAATAAAGGCGCGGAAGTAATCAA
>JBLHNZ010000310.1:0-5174 GCA_047623245.1 Oceanicoccus sp.
GATACCGTTAGGCCGGTTAAGCCTTCGTCCGACTTCATCGATAAAAACGGTGATGAAATACTTGGGGCTGCAGATTTTCTTTTTACGTTCGAGCCACGCACAAGAAAGGTGGACTGCTCTAGGGGATTCAAGCATGAAAACATTTATTTTTTTGATAGTGACGGTCGTGCGCGCTAGCTTTAACCTAGACGGCAAGGGCGACGTTCGCACTTCGCATGCCGTCTACTGGCGCTAGGAAGAATATGTCTTTCTTTGAATTTATAATGGTCCTGATTGGCCTAGTGGGCGCCATATCTATATCGGTTATCCTGACGTACCTGGGTTATGTGACGAGAAACTGGGACTTCGTGAAAAACCCGGCTTTGTTTCTTCTCCTGACAGTGTGGATGGTCTTCAATGTTATTGGCCATATTAGCGGTATTTGGGCGTATCGATTTGTCGATTTGGAAATCCACTTCAGCGTATTTGTTGTTATCGCTCCGGTTATCTTCTTTACTATGGCAGTAACGACTCTTATACCGATAATAACCCAAGACGACGAGGCAATAGATTTAGACGCGATCTATTTTCGCTCTTCTCGAAGTGTCTTCTTCTTTCTTGCCGTCCACGAGTTTACGGCACTAGCTGCAGACTACCTACCCGGGGTAACAGGTGCTCCGCCTGCTTTCTTTATGCTTACAATGGTACTGATTTTCCTTATTGGCATGGTCACCAAGCGCAAAGACGTACACTATGGCCTATTGGCATTGGTCATAGCTAGTCAAGCTATCCCGCCATTACTACAGGTATTCAAGCTTGATTAGTACAAGTTATCCAGGTCGGCGGGTTATGATTTTAACTCTGAATTGAACCCCATGCTGTCATATCCGGGTCAGGGTGGTCTCTAAATCCTCCGCGAGACGTCAGTTTGACCGATACTAATAAGTACGAGCGCATTTCTCATTCGCTAGCCAATATCAATGAGTGAGTCAATTTTCATGAGCTAACGCGAGTTCGACGCTAATAGCGCTTAGTCGATGAGTATGTAACTCCGGTAGCATCCTGGCGAGTGTCTTCGGCTACGAAAATCATGCTATGGTTGCGGTTTCCAACAACCAAGTTATACCCTTTGAGCACCACTATCGTGCCTTCATAGTGCGTTGATAGTGCCTTCGGCTATTGGAAACTGTTCCGCGTATTGCGGTTTGAAGTCAAAAATCGGTAGTGAATCGGATATGAATCGGAAATTTCAGAAATTCAATATGTCTATGTCTATTCCTTACGGAGCGTGAATTGAAAATAACCGGGGAGTGTTTTTGCGGCGAAATTGCGTACGAGGTTTACGGTGCCTTACGTGATGCGCGATCATGTCATTGCTCTCGCTGTCGTAAAGCATTCAGCGCTCAAGCGTCAGCGTATGCACTTGTCGAGGCCAGCGAGTTTAAATGGTCATCTGGAGAGAGTCTGCTGACGTCTTATGTTTCTTCGCATGGGTTTGGTTTGCAGTTTTGTAGCCAATGTGGATCCACGCTTTGTGGTATTTATAACGGCGCCGTACATGGTGTAACTCTGGGTTGTATTAATGGGGACCCAGAAATTGAAATTGGGAAGCATATCTATGTTGGTTCAAAAGCAAGCTGGGAAGTTGTTCCTAAGAATGTACGGCAATACTTTGAAGGCGCGCCAGACAGTACGTAGCCAGCTGCTCAAACGCCAGTGAACACAAAAGAGGCTTGCCTTTACGAGATTCGCTATACCTTGTTTCGATCTCCCCTGTTTTCAAATGTATAAATCTTAGGAGAGTCTAGTGATTCTGGAAGTTGCAATACTTGATGTGAAGCCAAATCAGGAAATAGCGTTTGAGGCGGCATTCGAAAGGGCTCAGGAAATTATATCCGGTAGGGATGGTTATGTTTCACACCAACTCCAAAAGTGCATTGAAAATACAAACCGTTACCTTCTTCTCGTCAACTGGAATAAACTTGAAAATCATACTGTGGGGTTTAGAGAATCTGATGAGTACCAAGAATGGCGAGCATTACTGCATCATTTCTATGACCCGTTTCCAATAGTAGAGCACTACAAAAGTGTGTACAGTAATGCGGTATAATCGGTTGCGTAAACGCGTTTTCGAACTAAATACGGCCTGACAGAGTGCCCACACGCGTAGTTTGACGAAGCATTCTAATGATATTCAGACTTAAGGCCAATTTAGTCGATAATTTTTCCAAAGACAGTGATGGTGAGAGAAAGAGAGCATTTACCCATACAGACACAGAACTCGTGGCTGGTCTGTGTTATAAACCTTAGGTGCCTACAAGGAGGACTATATGTCAGGCAGCTATCCAGATAAAATAAAGAGCTTGCCATCTTACGATGGGCGCTTTGATGCTTACAAATTGGAGGCGAAAAACAGTGATGTACTATTTGCATCCTATCCAGCCGGCACGAAAATACCTTCGCATGTACACGACACAGATAATCATGGAGTCATCACCAAAGGTGAATTGATTCTCACCATGGGCGGAACGACTGAACGAATTGGTGTCGGACAGTGGTATCACGTTTCTGCAAATGTGGAACATGCGGCGTTTTTTGAGGTAGAAACAGATGAAATCGAGTTCTGGTTTCACGATTAGCCGTAACAGGTACCAATGATCGCCTGCAGGTGGGCCTCTGTTTCAGTACCTCGCTAGTATATTACCGCCCACTATGGCGGTGTTATTTTTTGAATCGAAATTAATGTAAGAGAATTCTAATGGCAAAACCTAATTACTCATTCGAAAAAAGACAAAAAGAAATTGCAAAAAAGAAGAAAAAGGAAGAAAAACGATTAAGTAAAATCGCCAAAAGTGTTGACGAGAATCAAGTTCCGCCGGCTGAAAGCGATGATACTATTACTATCGGTAGTATTACCGATAGTAGTACTACCGATAGTAATACATAGTATTAGAGTATCATTGTCACGTTTTCCAAACGGTAAAAAGGAATCGTGATACCTATGGGATTTCACTGTAAAAGCTGAGAAAAATATGAGTAAAGGTACAGTCAAGTGGTTCAATGCAGATAAAGGATTTGGTTTTATTGCTCCAGAAGATGGAAGTAAAGATCTTTTCGTACATCATTCTGAAATTCAAAGTGGCGGTGGCTATGCTACCCTTAACGACGGACAAGCCGTAGAGTATGAAGTTGGCCAAGGACAAAAAGGACCCTGCGCAAATAAAGTTGTACCGCTTTAGACAACTCTATACAGCCTGCGCATACAACAGGACGGCGGTCGCTGGAACGAGAGTCAAATCGACGTATGTGAGTGCAGGGTACTAAATAGTCAAATCAATACCGATTTTTAGTACTCTGTTCGTATTGTCGTCATCATTACCGCCATTGTAGAGTTTCATTTCCCGTGAGGTACGTGCTGCTGCATATGTGGTCGCCATACCATAAAAAATACGATTGCGGGAGTAATGAAATTGGGATGGAATTCTATCGAGTGCGAGTTAGATAAAGTTGAAAGACAATTACAGTTTACCAGCATGCTGTCTAGGTTAAGGCTGTTTATACCGACAACTGAAAGTAAAGAACAAGCCGAGAAGCTACTGAATGAGGCAGAGCAAACGTGCCTTATTAGTAATTCAATGTCGTGTGAGTCACGTATCGAAAGTGACATTATATTTAGCGAAGACTAAATATTTTGGGGCGTTAATCAAAGCACCTCGACAATCTGCCTGGAACGGTCTTCGCATCGCGAAGCATGATTTCAGTAATTCAAGTATTCCAAACTATAGAAAAATAATTATCCTAGGTCTTTCCAGTAACAGCGTGCGAGATGTTTTTGTGGGGGAGTTGATTTAGAGGGGCCTGTATAGGCAATTCTCGGCACATCTTCGTCACAAATTGGAGAAAAATTCTGTGATGTTTTCTAATGGGGGACAAAGCTACGATATTCGTGAGCAAGACGCAGAGCTTCTATTTCAAAGGTCCAAATTTGGAAAGCCCATTGCAATAAATGTAACGAGTAGTTGGTAAAAAGCTGATGGAGCCTATTTCTAAAAACGTCGTTAATGGTAAAGTAAACGAGATAGCATCCAATAAAATTCAAATAGGGAGGCGGTCGATGAAGTTTTCGTATCTATTTTTAGCTGGGATTGTGTTGGTTGGCGGCCTAAGCCATTCCTTTGAAGGCTACGCATCTGATGTGAACTTTGCCAACACTTGTTCTGCCGAAGTAAAGAGTGAAATTAACAGAGGGATTACGCTGTTACATTCCTTCGAGTATCCTGAGACCACCACAATATTTCGAAAAGTTATCAGCAATGAACCCAGTTGCGCTATCGCGTATTGGGGCGCCGCTATGAGTATTTGGCATCCATTGTGGGCTCCACCGAGTAAAAACAATTTGATTACAGGTGCACAATTACTGACAAAAACCGATGGGTTAAGTGTATCCAAAAGAGAGCAGGAATACATTGCTGCATTGAAAGTGTTCTTCTCCAGTACTGATGTTTCTACCAACCGAGCAAGAGCCGTTGACTATTCAAAGGCTATGAACCTTCTCTACGAGCGTTATCGTGATCGAGACTTAGATGCGACTGTCTTTTATGCTTTATCACTTTTGGGGTCGGCTGATCCTCGCGATAAAACCTATGGCAATCAATATAAATCTGGTGCCTTACTTAAGTTTGCACAGCAATCGCAACCCACTCACCCTGGGATATTGCATTATATTATTCATTCTTATGATTTTCCGGGACTTGCTCACCTGGCTTTTGAGGATGCCAAAAATTACGCAAGTGCCGCACCGGATTCTTCACACGCGCAACATATGCCGTCGCACATTTTTACTCGCTTAGGTCATTGGGAACGTTCGCTAGCGTCCAATCACGATTCAACACGTTCGGCTGCTACGTATACCAAACAAGTTCATTTGGACGGTCATTATGACGAAGGTCTGCACAGCATGGACTATCTATTGTATGCGATGTTACAAACCGGGAGGGACGCCGAAGCCTTAAATTTATTAAATAGATTGGAAGAAATGGGAAAAACAAATACAGAGAACTTCAAAGTTGCGTTCACCTACGCTGCGTCTTGGGCACGCTATACACTCGAACGAAGAGCCTGGGATCAGGCCAGTACGATTGAGTTGGTTCGCGCTAACGACTTTCCATGGAAAGACTTTCCGTGGGCGGAATCTA
>JBLHNZ010000311.1:0-5173 GCA_047623245.1 Oceanicoccus sp.
GATACACGAAGCAATTATTGGCATAACTCATTCATTTTTGCCAGTTAGTGCATTAGCGTTTAGTATTGATCTGGAATAAGGTCCAGTCGACACGTTGATTCTATTCAGAGCTTGTTAAAGAGAGAGGTTTTTTTTGGATTTCGGTTTCCACTCTTATCGATAATTAACAAGTCTCTAACGATCAAAGTTATATTGACTTTAATGGTTTTCTGAGTTTTTTAGAGTGGAAATTATTAGCGTATTAGTATTCTTGAAATAATAACTATTGGGTTGACGACATAATGCATCTCGTTCGGAAAAAAACAATGCTGGCACCACCACAGAGATTAACGCGAGCTTTTGAGAAACCTGAGTTAGTGCAATCGCTTGTCGACCGGGGCGCGCCTTACAAAACGATAACCGCTGTTCAAAAAAATCCTTCTAACGATTCTACACCAGGTTGGTTTCGGAACTTTTGGGCGCTGGGCAGTAAAGTCATTTTTGATGGCGCAGAAGAGGTTTTTCATAATCCTGTCTTTCTCGAGGCAGCAAAAAAGAGTTTTAGGGCCGAAGTCGTTAAGCCTTTGGCTATGATGACAAACCTTAATGTACCTGCTCCATCGTCACCCCCACATTTAGACTTACCTTTTTTTCGCGGCGCGCATCAGCGGGAAATACCGAGTTGGATGCTGGCACCAATGGGGTATTCGGACTTGTTTCACGAATGGGCAATTCCGATAGCGTCGGCTATTACCTGGTTTTACGAGGGAAGTGGTGGTCATTTTGAATACTGGCCGGAGGGGCTTGATTCTCCTTCCCAATCTGTCGCGCCACCGTATTCGAATACAGCTGTGCTTGCAGATAACGAATACATGTATCATCGCGTTGGTCAGATGGGTGAAGGACAGTATTACTTACAGGAGGGGATTTCTAGCGAAGCATTGCTCCACAGAAGGTCCGCTGGCTGGGAAATTATGTATGGGGATAAATCTCTTCGGTTTTATTCTAGTGAGCAGATAAGAGTCTCGATTTTGTGGAAAGCTTTTTGCTTTAAAACACAATACGATGCTGATTCATTTGAAGACCCCGGCTATAATCTTACGCCCGAAAAGGTTGTCGAAGTCTTCAGTCAGGATTTGAAAAAAAAGGGGGTGACGTTTCAAGAGCCATCCAATCTTGATGACGATAGAGATTGGATGAAGGTTATTCTGGATAATTATGCGGCTCCAGATGGCGCGGCCTATTAGCTGCATGGATATGCCGTTTTCCTTTTGAGGCTACATAGGAAATCCATATGTCTTTCTCCATGCTGGGCGACGATGGAGCCAGAAAAAAATGGTCGGAATTCGTTCTTTTTCATCAGAGAGAGAAAACAATTTTCGAACTGACAGTAACTACCGCCATTTTGCCGTATCTAAATTGAGGATAACAACATTCATAAGCTTTTCATCATAGCGGCGGTAGTCGTTACAGTACTCGTGATCGCGATGATCATCATGGCCAAACCCGATCGCGAACATAGGTGGGGGGTCGTCGAATTTGACCCAGAGATGAGTCTTAGCGCGCACCTAATTATTCAGAAGCGCTGTACAACATGCCATTCCTCGCAACCGACTGACAATGTATTTACGGTTGCTCCAGCCGGGGTTGTTTTAGATAGTCTGGCCGATATGAAAAAATGGGCTCCGAGAATTAAAGCGCGGTCTATCGATTCGATGGGCATGCCATACCTAAACAAAACTAAAATGACCACTGAAGAACGCACGGCTATTGCCCGTTGGATTTATACTGGCGCAGCGCCGCCTCAATGACATTGTCGCCCGCTATCTCAGTATTCGGTATCCATGTGACCTACCCAGGTTATGTTCTACATAATGAATCCACAATAGAAGAGCTTCATCATGTGGAATATCTCAAGCGGTGAGGCTACCTGTCGGAAAACGTGTTAACGATGATCATTTGCCATTTAATTTAGGTTTTTCTCCGAAACATTTCGTCGGCCGCCATAATGATGTGATCTTCCAAACCGTTTATTCTGTGAATACTAGCCTTTTCGTATTCGGGGCTTTCCATCATTGAAACAAACGCTTGACGATTAGGGTATTCGACCAGTGCTGCCATATCCCAGTTGCAGAACATTGCCCCGAGAGAATATTGCTCAATTTTTCCGGTCCAAATGATCTTCCCTCCCACTGCTTTAATGAGTGGGGAGGTTTCATTCGAGTAACGCACATACGCATCCCAGCCCGAACCATTTCCGTCATCGGACGTCTCTTTGAATTTCATGAGATTCAGCATCACTACAGAGCCGTCTTCGGCCCGATCTAATAATTTCAATTTCTGGCTATCGGTAGGAAACATTTTGCCCATTAGATATACTCCGCTTCAATTTTTGATCGTGTTAATTTTCAGAGGATTTCTTTTCGCACCAGTGTTAGGGTGTTATTTTACAATATAGAGCCCTGCGCAGAATCGATGTTCAACTATAATATTGTATACCTTTTTTGACAGCGGGCACGGTGATTCCTTTTTCTGGATAAGACTATGACAAAAAACTGTACTTTCATCATATTCGGGGCAACAGGTGATTTGTCGAAAATAAAGCTAATGCCGGCACTTTATCATCTTGACCAGGCAGGAAAACTACCGGAAGGGCTACGTATAATGGCCTGTGGTCGACGAAATTGGTCGAGCGAATCGTTTAAAGACCATGTTCGCCAATGGATAGCAGATAAAGCGAGAGAAGTTGTCGACGAGCAGCTTCTAAAGAAATTTTGTGCGCGTATAGATTACTTTAGAGGTGATCTGGACGACGAAACAATGTACGCGAGGTTGGCTACACAGATCGAAAGTCAATCGATCAAGAACATTGCTTTTTATATGGCGATCAAGCCCCGTGACTTTGGTTCGGTCATTAACCGGCTGAGTGAGCATCAGTTATTCGACGAAACACACGGCTGGCGGCGAGTTGTGATTGAAAAGCCTTTTGGGTATGACTTGGAAAGTGCCCAGGCGCTACAGAAACAAATTGAAAGTAAGCTCAATGAAAAGCAGGTTTTCCGGATCGATCACTATCTTGCAAAGGGTATGGTTCAAAATGTTTTGGTCTTCCGGTTTGCAAACTTGTTGATGGAGCCCTTATGGAATCGCAATTATATCGATCATATTCAAATCACTCATAGTGAAACGATGGGGATAGGTGATCGTGGCGACTATTATGACCAATCGGGTGCACTGCGCGACATGATACAAAGTCATCTGATGCAATTGCTAGCGCTGATCGCGATGGAAGCACCAGTCTCAATGGGTGCTGAGGATATGCGGGACGAAAAAGTCAAAGTACTGAAATCGATCAGACCCATCACCCAAAGTCATGTTCACGCGCATGCCTACCGTGCGCAATATAGTGAAGGGAATGTTGAAGGAGAAGTCGCTCGGTCCTATATTGAGGAAGAGGGGATTGCCGATAGTTCAAGCACAGAGACCTATGCGGCTCTGAAAGTATATGTCGATAATTGGCGCTGGCGTGGAGTTCCTTTTTATCTGCGAACCGGAAAGCGACTAAAAGAAACACAGTCGATGATTTCTATTTGTTTTAAGAAACCTCCGCAGCAATTTTTTCAAGGTACTGGAGCCGATACCGGTAGTCACAACTGGCTAGTGTTGGGTATTCAGCCAGACGAATGTCTGCGTCTCGAAATGACTGTAAAAGAGCCGGGGCTGGAGATGCGCACTCGAATTGCCAGTCTCGATGCGGGTTTTCGATCGGAAAGTGAAAAAATGAATGATGCCTATGAGGATCTGCTACTCGACGTCATTGAGGGCGATCAATCGCTATTTTTACGTTGGGACGAAGTTGATTGGGCGTGGCGCATCGTCGACCCTATTATTAGAGTTTGGGCAACGGAGGACAAAAATGTCGACACTTATCCCGCCGGCACATGGGGGTCAGCAAACTCACGCCGTCTTTTCCATCACGAAGATATTCGCTGGCGGCACAGTATTAGTGCAGAGCAGAAGGAGTTGGAGTAATATCGATACGGCGAGTGACTTGATTACCTGCTAACAGCAGCTATTAGCAGGCACTATCGTTGGGTGTTTTGTGACGTGGTGATAACTAACTCAATAGTAGAGTATCTTGTGCGTTTGCGAGCTCGCTGGTTTATTGGTGTAATTTCGGCCGCTCTGGAAACGGACCGTTGCCGCTCCATTAGTGAATTGGCGCACCGGTTACTTCAATTATTATAAATTTAGGTTCTAGGAGGAGATGCTCTCATGTCAGCAGTTCGGGAAATTAACAATAATACGGTAAAAAGTCAGGTGTCTGAAGAGGAATGGAAGTTGCGGGTTGACCTTGCTGCGCTTTATCGAATTGTGGCTCACAAGGGTTGGGACGACTATATTTATACCCATATTTCTCTCAGAGTCCCGGGCCCGGAACATCATTTTTTGATGAATCCTTTCGGGCTAATGTTCGAGGAAATTACGGCATCAAGTCTCATCAAAATTGACTTGGAAGGTAATATAGTGATGCCTTCGCCCTATAAAGTGAATGCGGCAGGTTTCACTATTCATGGTGGTATTCACATGTCTGCGCCGCAGCATAACTGTATTATTCATACTCATTCCGAAGACGGCGTTGCGGTTTCTGCTCAAAAAAATGGGCTTTTGCCTATTACGCAGCACTCCATGCAAGTCATTGCAGACCTCAGTTACCACGACTATGAAGGCATAGCGCTGAATCATGGTGAACGGTCGCGGCTGATAGAAGATCTTGGCGATAAGCACTGCATGATCTTAAGGAACCATGGGCTCATGTCGGTAGGCCAAACAGCCGCAGATGCATTTATGCGGCATTTTTTCCTTGAGCGCTCCTGTTCTATGCAAATAAAGGCAATGGTCGGTGGTGCCGAGCTAATTACGCCCAGCCAAGAGGTGCAAGATGTCGTTAATCATCAAGCTAATTTCACAAGGACTGACTTGAAGGCAGAGGATTATTTTTGGGCGCCATTGGTACGCCAGCTCGATCGACTTGATCCGTCTTATAAAGATTAATACTGTTTGTGCGGGCTTGTTCCAAGTAAAAACTGTTGGGCTAGATTCCAGAAAGGAGGCTGCGACACGTGTATCAGAACAAATGAGCTTGAGTCAGTTGAAAACGTACGCTGCGGCCACTTTGTTGTTGCACGAGAGT
>JBLHNZ010000312.1:0-5170 GCA_047623245.1 Oceanicoccus sp.
GTCATTGGGAATCATTCCATAAATTAACGCTGTTAAGATAAATTAGCGCGCAATCTTTACGCTGTCAAGTTATAGTTGGATTGAAGAGCTATTGAGACATTATGATGAGCGGAAAAAAGAAGCAGTATCACCACGGAAATCTAAGTTCAGACTTGGTTACTCAGGCGATTAAACTACTGGAACAAGAGGGGATTTCGGCGCTTAGCTTACGACGTGTCGCCAAAGAAGCTGGCGTTTCGCAAGCCGCGCCCTATAGCCACTTTAAGGATAAGCAAGCATTGCTGACGTCGGTCGCTAACGAGGGATATTCACGTTTTGGAAAAAGAATGCTGTTAGAGGCGCAGTCAGGTAAAGAAGAGGACTATCTTATAGGACTCGGACGAGGTTACATTTTTTTTGCGATGGAAAACCCCGGACTCTTTCATTTAATGTTCGGCGGAGAGTTGTCAAAATTGATTGATGTGAACGCTATTAACGACGAATACGGTTCCAGCTATCAAATGTTGGTTGATGCGATTGATAAGCATCCTTTAGACAGGTTTTCAAAGCAGCCGAAACCGCTATTGGATGTGGCCTTTTCCTGGAGTCTGGTACACGGCATTGCTAACCTGCTACAAGCCGAAAGGTTCACGCCAGAAAAATACGGCTACAAGGATGTTGAGCCATTTGTAGATGACCTGTTGCGACGGTATTTGGGAAGTGCGGAGTAGGCAGAAAAACGCAGTAACATACTAAGATTATGGCGTTCTGCTACTCCCCGTCGCAGTCTATTTGTTTAAATAGGTTTCGATTTACAGGTAGGTCGATTTAAGCATTGACTGGTTCAAGGTCTCGCCAACAACCACCATTTCAGTGTGCTGGTCACAAGGTCTGCAGCATCTTGTTGCACAAAATGGCTAGCGTCAGGTGCTGTCACAATGGTCGTGTCGGCATCTATCCAGTCCCAGGTGTTATTGAGACCGTCTGAATGTAAAGCCTTGTCCTTGAGACCATGAAACACCAACAAAGGCATCGACAATCTAGGCGCCAGTGGCGGCTTAGCGCTGTTGGCGTCGCCGTTAGGGAAATTTTGCTTGTAGTAGCTCAGCATGCCATCGAAGCTGGATCGCGAGAATGCATCCACGTAGTGTTTTCGCGCAGCGGGGTCTCTTACCCAGCCCGACAGCGTTTGTGCTGTCATTGGACCGCCGAAAAATATATCGGGATCGCTTGGAGAGCCGGCTATGAATTTTCTGGCGTATCCAGTATTAGCTTGTTGTTCCGGATTGTTGGCAAACTCTCTCGCCATACCGTTGGGGTGGGGAAGGTTAAGGATGACCAGTTTGTCAACCATTTCGGGCAGCGCAAAAGCAACCTGCCACGAGACAATGCCGCCCCAGTCGTGTCCTACAATAGTTGCACTGCTTTTGCCAAAATGTTTAATGACCGCAGCTACATCCTTTACCAAGTAGCGCATATTGTAATTTTCTTCGCCTTGCGGCTTATCGCTTTTGTTGTAGCCGCGCTGGTCGATGGCAACCACCTGAAAATGGTCTTTTAGGCCATTCATTTGGTGACGCCAACTATACCAAAAATCTGGAAATCCATGGATCATTACAACAAGCGGCCCGTTGCCGACGGTGGCATAATGAATTTTGACTCCGTCGTTGTCAGCGTACCCGTGTTTTACTTCATTGCGAAGATCGGCATTTGCGGATGTTGCCATCAGTATTAATAGGGCCGGAAGGAATGTTTTTATTGATTTTGGTATGGTCATCGCTAATCTCAAATTAGTTACGATATAGGTTGGTTAATAGTGTACGTTCTTTTTACCGAAAGATTGATTCATTGATTCATTGATTCGGGTCGATATCCGCAAGCTTTCATACAGACGATAAATGAACTATGCGAAAATATTAGCAGTTACTTCAGTGATTGCCACTCCAGCCATCGACTATCTACCGCAGGACTTTCGTAGCCGACATCGGATTCAATGCTCATACCAAAAAAACTTAGAATTTGAACAATATACGTTGTGGTTCATCCTCGCATTTCCGAGGGAATATCTGATGGTTGGTTGGCGATAATTTACTCATGTGTGGATTGTTTTTGGGCTGGACTTTCGTCTTCTTGGCTCTTATTCTTCGGGTAGACAAATTTGTAGCGTGGTGGTGGATCCAAAAATAATAAAGCAGGTAACGGCTCAATTGATCGAAAACACGTTTGTTTAGTTGACGTTTTTTATATTCGAGTAATCAAAATGAATGCCGGGCCGTATATCGCAAGTTGAGTTAGCAGCGATTTCAGGAGAAGGACATGGACTACAAGACAATTTCAGTAAAGCCACTGACTCCGCATTTAGGCGCCGAGATAGGCGGTGTTAATCTTGCTGCGAAGATATCAGATCAACAATTTGCAGATATCCACAAAGCTTGGTTAGACTGGTCGGTATTGGTTTTCAGAGATCAGGACCTTAGTCAGGAAGCGCACAAAGCCTTTGCACAACGCTTTGGTAGGTTGCATATTCATCCATTACAGCATGATCGCGATGGGGATCCGGCAATCCTGACAGTGAAAACAACCGAGAAATCTGCTTATACGGCTGGAGACGGCTGGCATACCGATGTGACTTGCGACGAGAAACCACCTCTGGGCTCGATGCTGTACATAACCGAAACGCCGGAATGCGGTGGTGGTGATACCTTGTTTGCCGATATGTATTTAGCGTACGAGCTTTTGTCGGACACGATGAAAAATATGTTGTCACCGTTGCTCGCTGTTCATGATGGTGCGTTACCTTACATTGGCAGTTACCAAATTTCTCCAGAGAGTGGCTCAAATTATCCACGTAACGAACATCCTGTAATTATCACTCATCCGGAGTCGGGTAAGAAGCTTCTCTATGTGAATTCCGGTTTTACGTCTCATATTAAAGGGCTAAAAAAGTGGGAGAGTCGTGCGCTTTTAGACGCCCTTTTTCGTCACATCGATTCAACGCCGCGGCTAGTTTGCCGAGTAGCGTGGGAGCCGGGTACCTTAACTTTTTGGGATAATCGTTGCACACAGCATCACGCTGTCTGGGACTATTTTCCACATAGCCGCTACGGTGAGCGCGTGAGTATTGTCGGTAGAGAGCGGCCTTGCGCGTAGAATGATTCAATCCAAATCGGCGCGTTGACCGTTCGTCACTTATCATTTTTTTAAATTTTTTTTCACGGGAAATAATTATGTCTATAAATGCGATCAACACCGAAGCTGGCGAATTTACTTACAAGCACTATCACTATTCAGAAGTGGTCAAAACCGGTGAACTCGTCTTCTTTTCTGGCGTGGTAGGTTCCGATGCCAAGGGTAAAGTTCCGAAAGACATCAATGAAGAATTTCACAATGTTTGGAAAAAAATAGGGGAGGTGCTTGCCGTATCCGAGCTTGGATTCGACAGCATAGTGGAATACACGAGTTACCATATTGGATTGAATTCCCATGCAAAGGAGTTTTCCGCGGTTCGCGATACCTACATCAACGAGCCTTGGCCTTGTTGGACGGCAGTGGGTGTTACCGAACTCGCTATGCCAGGGGCTCACGTAGAAATTCGTATTGTAGCGACTCTAAAATGAGTTAAGTCTAAAACGGTGATAAAAATTTGGCTTCCGATTTGCGCGCTCTCCAAAGCTTTGATGTCTGCACTGGCGGTCGTCATTGCTATTGAGAATTGCAAATAAAAAATACTAGACGAAAAATAGCGACAGTATAAAGGCCTTTAAATGACAGAGAATAAAGAAATATTGTGGGATACCCTGATTTGCAGCGGCCTCGTCTTCGACGGTTTTGGCGGAAAACCACAACTCATCGATGTCGCTATAAAGGATGGGAAAATCGTCGCTAAAGGATTAAGCCTGCCCCGAGAAAACGCAGCGGCCGTAATCGATGCAACAGATCGATGGGTGATGCCCGGTCTCTTGGACATTCATACACACTTGGATTTGGAGGTAGAGATTGCGCCGGGCTTAGGAGAAGTTGTGCGTCATGGAACCACGACGGTTGTTGTCGGTAACTGTAGTTTAGGTACCGCATTTGGCGCTCAAAAGACGGCGAGCCAAAATCCGATTATCGATTGTTTTGCGCGGGTCGAAAATATTCCTAAACATGTATTGGAAAGATGCGCAGGGGTTATGAACTGGGATAACTCTGCCGATTATCTAAAGCATTTAGAACAGTTGCCTCTGGGCCCCAACATGGCTCCTCTGATTCCACATTCTATGTTGCGTATTAAAGTAATGGGATTAGAGGCCAGTATAAAACGAGATGCAACGGAGGAAGAGTTAGTGCAAATGGCCAGCATTCTTCAAGAAGCTGTCGATCAGGGCTACATTGGATTCTCTACTGATAATCTACCTTTCCACTATCTTGCTGAGCACCCCAATACAGATCAACGTATTCCTACACAGTTTGCCAAGCTATCGGAATTAAAACGACTCACCGCCATTTTGAGATCAAATGATAGAGTCTGGCAGGCGACCCCGATGCCGTCGAGTACGGTGGGTACTCTTGCGCGTTTTATTCTAACTAGCGGCCGGTTGTATGGAAAGGCGTTACGGGTATCGGCACTAACCGCCTTGGATTTCTCCAATGCGCCTAAGGCTGGGGAAACCTTTTTGAAAATCGCAAAGTTGCTCAATTCAAATTTACTAAAGGGTGATTTTCATCTTCAGGCATTGTCAATGCCTTTCAAAATGTGGGGTGATGGCGTAACCATGCCAATATTGGAGGAGTACGAGTCGACATGTCAGCTAATCGCCAAGGAGCTTGACGATCGGGAAGGTCGACTCGAATTACTCAACGATCCGCAGTTCATTACACGGTTCAAAAAGGATTGGCACAAAGGAAAGTCTGGCTGGAATTTACCTCATCTAATGTCCCGTTTAGGCTTACTTCTTGAAACATTTAGCCGTGAGCTTGTAGACATTACCGTAGACCGTTGTCCTCTGCCCAGCTGGAATGGTGAAACGTTAGACCAGCCTTTTAGACGTTTACAGCAATACCAGCGTAACGAGACTGGAGCGAGCAGTGACGAGGAAGCTACATTTTTTGAAACGTTTTCTGCTGTCGCAGATGATGCCGATTTTATACTCGAAATTTTACGTAAATGGGATAAAGATTTTCGTTGGTTTACGATTATTGCGAACAAAGA
>JBLHNZ010000313.1:0-5148 GCA_047623245.1 Oceanicoccus sp.
CTTGATTTTTTCAATTTCAGAAAAAAGATGATAGTCAAGGAGGTAAATGATGTGTGGAAGATTCAATATCGCTATGACCTCCGGGTTCGTAGAGCTAGTTAACAATCTCCGTGTTTCCGCTAATTTTGAGAGCCGATATAACGTGGCGCCGACAGAAATGATTCCGATGATTGTTGAGCGAGAAGGCATTCGAGAAATTATATCGTCTAGGTGGTGGTTAGTACCCTCTTGGTCTGAGGGTCCGGCTACAAAATATGCAATGTTTAATGCAAGAGCCGAGACCATGGCGACCAGTAGAGCTTATAAGGGTCTTGTGCGACACAAGCGATGTATCATACCCGTTTCCTCTTTTATCGAATGGACTACGGAAGAAGGAGGTAAGCAACCCTATGACATCACAACCATCAGCGGTGCAATGGCTCTAGCAGGTTTGTGGGATTACTGGAGCAACGAAGAAGAAGGGATATATTCCTGTACCATTGTAACAACAGAAGCAGTAGACGAGTTTCGACACATTCACGAGAGAATGCCATTAATATTGAACGAGCAGGAGCAGAAGCTCTGGCTTGATGTTGCCAGCACGCCAGAGAAATTCGCTCCGCTATTGATACCGCATGTGAGTGAAAGTTTTGTTATTCATAAGCTTTCAAAAAGCGTTAACAACAGCCGTAATAAAGCGCCTGTTGAATACCTAGCCAGTTAGATCGGAGTATATTCTGGCGCGATATATCCAGTGATTATCACAATACAGTTTCCATAGGATGCCTTTTCTACTGTCTCGTGTGCTAGTCGGGTTATGTGCAAATGGTAGAAGTATCGAACCCAATTATTGCAGTCGAATCGTAGGGAATGTACCTCTGTTTGGTTGTTGAGAAAGAACTTGCATAGCATTGCGACCTCGTTAGTATAGAAGCAGCTTTGGGTTGAGTTTATTAACAAGCTCGTTGAAAAAAAGGGTGAACTATGAAATATCTAACGGTTTTTACAATGATGACACTGTGGTCTCTGCAATCTATTAGTTTGGAGGTTGGTGATATTGCCCCCGAATTTAGCCTGCAAGGTACGGATGGAAAAGTTCACCGCTTATCTGATTACCGCGGCAAGGTTTCGGTCGTGCTTGCTTGGTTTCCCAAAGCGTATACGCGCGGTTGCACTATTGAGTGTAAGTCTCTGGCGGAGAATGGTCATTTGTTGAAGAATTTTTCTGTCGCTTATTTTATGGCGAGTGTCGACCCGATCGAAAAAAATAAGGGGTTTGCTGTTGAACAAAAAGCCGACTTCCCTCTACTCAGTGACCCGTCGAAACACACTGCAAAAGCTTATGGAGTGTTGCACAAACAAGGCCATGCCGTAAGGCATACGTTTTATATTGGTAAGAATGGAAAGATTCAAGCCATCGATAAGCAAGTGAAACCTGCGACTTCAGCACAAGACATGGCAAAAATGCTTGCTGATTTGGGGACCGCTGCCGCTGTAGAATAAAAACGCGCTATTCCTGCGAATAGTTTTCCGGCTTTTTTGAAGCCGGCAGTTTTGGATTGTCAGTTGAAACGTGTCTCTTAACCAACGATAGCTATTTGTTGTGGCTACCGTCACATAGAGGGGACTTTCCAGATACTTTGCATCCACAGAAAAAAACGGATTTTGCTTCGTCAGATTCATACTTTACAGGCGAAAATTCAGAGCCTTTGTGGCTGCCGTCACAAAAAGGTTGCTTGTTACTTTTACCGCAAGAACACCACCAATAAGTTTTTCCTGCTTCTACTTCTGTTTTAAAAGGAGTGTCGCTTGCCCGTACTGGATCGTTCATTATTATTCTCCGAATTTTTTAAGTTAAGAAAACGATGGTAACACGAATAGCTCAGCGATCTATGAGGTTTCGATTGTCTCAAAGCCTTCGAATTCCAACCTATATGTTATTTTACCATTCTGTGAAAGATGTAGATTAAACGTTAAAGTGCAATCTGCACGGTCTCGTTGGCAACCCGGACCGGCCAGGTTTTGAGTTGAGTTTCTTCTTCCTCCAAGCAGCGACCTGTTTTCAGGCAAAAATGTTGTTTATATATTGGAGAGGCAACGACAATGTGATCAGACATACTGCCAACAATGCCCCGAGATAAAACATTTGCTTTCGAAAATGGGTCGTGGTTATCGATGGCATATAACTCGTCGGCCCCGTCTTTTTCTATCCTGAAAATGGCTACCTGTTTTTCTCCAATTAGAGCGCAGCGACCTGCATTGGGGATTATCGTCGCAAGAGGACAAATGTCTATCCACTGGGGTTTTGAATTATTCATAGTTTGATCCTTTGACTGCCAGTTGATGATGAGACGAAAATCGGGAACTGCTGAAACGAGCTAACGTAATCGATTCGCGTTAAGCTGTTTCTTTTACGTCAATCAAATTGTTGCGTTCCACTTCGGTCACTGGACGTATTTGTTGTCTCTCTTTTACGAATACAACGTTACTGTCTGTTTGGTTACTGTTGACATAGTGGTTGAACCTTTGAACCTTTTCAGGGTTCTGGATTGTGCTGTTCCACTCACATTGGTACGTATCGACAACGTGCAACATCTCTGCTTCGAGCTCATTGCATATATTGAGTTTGTCATCAATTACTACCGATTGCAGATATTTGAGTCCGCCCTCCAAATTATCCATCCAGACAGAAGTACGTTGTAGTCGGTCTGCCGTACGAATATAGAACATAAAGAACCGGTCGATGTATCTTATTAGAGTGTCGTAGTCGAGGTCCGTTGCAAAGAGATCGGCATGTCGGGGTTTCATTCCGCCGTTACCACAAACGTACATATTGTAGCCCTTTTCAGTGGCGATAATGCCTACGTCTTTACTTTGGGCTTCTGCACATTCTCGGGTACAACCCGATACCGCCATTTTCAATTTGTGTGGAGAGCGTAAGCCTTTATAACGATTTTCTATTTTAATTGCTGCACCTACAGAGTCTTGTACTCCGTAGCGGCACCAGTTCGAACCGACGCAAGACTTAACTGTTCGCAAGGATTTCCCGTAGGCGTGTCCGGATTCAAAACCAGCGTCTATCAGTTCTTTCCATATAAGTGGCAACTGATCGCTGAGAGCGCCAAACAAATCGACACGTTGACCCCCCGTAATTTTGGTATACAGATCATATTTTTTCGCAACTTGTCCTAGTACAATCAATTTATCTGGAGTTATTTCTCCTCCTGCTATACGCGGTACGACAGAATAGGTCCCGTCTTTTTGCATGTTTGCCAAAAAATAGTCGTTAGTATCCTGCAGAACCTGATGTCGTTCATCAATAATAAGGTCGTTCCAGCAAGTGGCAAAAATATTGGCGGCGGTCGGCTTACAAATGTCACAACCTAATCCGCTGCCGTGTTTTCCTATTAACTCCTGGAAGCTTTGAATCTTTCCGACGCGCACAAGGTTATATAAATCTTGGCGGGTAAAAGGAAAGTGCTCGCAAAGATCAGTGTTGACCTCGACGCCTAATTTCGCCAATTCGCTATTCATTAGTTGTGTTGTTAATGCCGCACAGCCGCCACAGCCAGTGGCCGCTTTTGTCGACTCTTTTAGTGCTCCTAAAGTGCCAGCTCCAGCCTGTACCGCGCTCACCAAATCTGTTTTGGTGACATTATTACAGGAACAAATGACCGCAGTGTCGGGTAGCGCATCGACGCCCAGAATCGCGCCGCCGCCGCCGTTCGGTAAAATCATACTCTCCGGGTTTTCCGGTAGTTCCATACGGTTTAATACAAACTGTAAGAGATTGCTGTAATCCGCCGCGTCCCCAACTAGAACTGCGCCCAAAAGATGTTTTTTGTCTTCGCTGACAACAATTTTTTTGTATATTCCTGCTACCTGATCAATATAGGTATAGGCCAAAGATCCTGGGGTATTGCCTTGGGCATCTCCTACGGAGGCGACATCGACGCCCATGAGTTTCAGTTTGGTACTCATGTCTGCGCCGGAAAAAACCTTACCGTCTTCTTGGCTTATGTGTTGGGCTGCAGCGACAGCCATCGAGTTACCCGGCGCAATGAGCCCAAAAATACGTCCGCCCCACAAAGCCACTTCGCCTATTGCATAAATGTCTTCATCGGACGTTTGGCAATAGTCGTTGATGACAATGCCGCCTCGTTCTCCGAGATCTAATCCGGCTTCTCGCCCAAGAGTGTCTTGCGGTCTGATACCTGCTGAAAATACGATTAAATCCGTCTCTAGTTCTTCTCCGTCGGAAAAACACATTTTATGGAGACAGTTGTCGCCGTTTATAATGTCTCTGGTGTTTTTTTCGGTATGAACACTGACACCCAAATTCTCGATTTTATCGCGCAAAAGTGATCCACCGCCTTCATCGATTTGAACGGCCATTAGCCGGGGCGCAAATTCAACGACATGTGTTTTTAAACCGAGGTCCTTGATTGCTTTGGCCGCTTCAAGTCCAAGTAGGCCGCCACCAACAACGGTGCCAACTCTGGCATTGTTAGACGCAGCTGTAATGGCCTCAAGATCTTCAATGGTGCGATAAACAAAGCAGTTGTCACGGTCGTGGCCAGGTACGGGTGGCACAAAAGGATAAGAGCCCGTAGCGAGAACGATTTTGTCGTAACTTACCTGGATTCCTTTTTGCGAACGCACCGTTTTATTTATTCGGTCAATTGTCACCACTTTGTCTGCGTAGTGAACGGCAATGTTGTTAGACGTGTAAAAACCGTCGGCTACCATATTTAAGCTACCGGCATCGCGAGTATCGAACCAAGCCGTAAGCCGGACGCGATCGTAGGCCGGTAGCGCCTCTTCCCCAAAAACAGTAATGTCAAATTGATTCGCTTGGTCATTTTCGACGAGAGTTTCGACAAACTTATGACCCACAGGGCCGTTACCAATTACAACTAACTGACACTTCATTAAGTCCACCATTGTTACTACTTGAAAAATACGGATTCAGGGATTTTCTAAATCATCGAAGAGAATGTTGCTGAACAAAATTTGCAAACTTTGTGCCAGAGTATTCGATTACTTGAATTAGCGGGGGTCACGAGGGATGTTTGTTGCATAAATCGATTCTTAGAATTTTTTAGCACCATTATGGGGGGGCTAAAGGGGAGATTTGCTTTACGGTGGTGCGATGCCGGCGCGGTGCAA
>JBLHNZ010000314.1:0-5123 GCA_047623245.1 Oceanicoccus sp.
GGTTGAAATAGAAACAAAGGGGCGGCAAATAGTGGTGAGGATTCGCGAAAAAGGATCTTTCCCATCAGGTTCGGCGAGTTTGGTTAGTAATTACATTCCCATTTTGGAAGAGGTTCGCAATGTTCTTGCAACAATTGAGGGATCTATTTCGGTGCAGGGGCATACGGATAACGTGCCTTTCAGATCAGCTAAGAACTTTCGTTCAAATTGGGAGTTGTCGGCGAGTCGGTCGGCATCGGTTGTCGAAGAGCTAGAAACCGATGGCATCATCAATCCTCGGCGTATTGAAGTGAGAGGTTTTGGTTCTACTCAGCCCTTGGATAGCAATGAAACAGCAGCAGGTAGGGCCAAAAACCGGCGCGTGGAAATTGTTATTCAGCAGGGAATAGCGGAAGGTCTGAAGGATGAGCTAGAAGTTCTTAGAGAGGAGGATCCAGAATATTATGAGTCCTTGGAGTTAGAGGACGCGCCAGTTTTCCGACTAAATGCCGACGAAATATTTTAGCTCTTTACGAGCTGTGTATCGCCAAGGTGTGAATATGTTTAATCCAAAAAAATCGCTGCCAATAATATCAGGCAAAAATGACTATGTTTAACGAAAGAAGACAGTATTTTAGAATTAACGATTCAATGGGTATTACCTACCGTTTGCTGGGTAGAGAAGAGGCCAGAGTTTTCACGGTCGAAGTTAGGTCGCACCAAGGCGCCATAGATTACGCAGCCAATTTCGATAACCGCATTCACACTTTACTGGATGCCTGTAAAGTACAGTCGCCGATAGCTGCTGAGCTACTTGGCTTGCTAAACAAAAAACTTAATTTTGTTATCAGTCAAATGGATATCGATTCACTTGTTGTGAAGAGTGACCCCTATACGATTCGGGACGTCAGTGTCAGTGCCTGTGGGATGGGATTCACTAGTAGTGAGGTGTTAAAAGTCGGTCAATCTCTGCAATTGGATATTGGTCTTTTACCCGCTGAATTAAAAATTGTTACGCTTGCAGAAGTGGTCGCTTGTGAGTTGGTAGAATCTGAAAAAATAATAGGCGATTGTTGCTATTTTTTGCGTTTAAGTTTTCCGGATATGAGTCAAACGGATCAAGAGTTACTCATTCAACATATCGTAAAGAAACAGAGCTCGCAATTGCTGCAGAAGCGTCGAGAAGCAAATCACTAGATTTACTTCTACTCCGTGCTGGATAAACCGTCAGCTTTCGCTAGTCCTATAGCGTTTTTTTTTAGGAGATATTCGAGGCATTCATTGAATAGCGAGAAAATTGCTCTCCATTCTATTACCTGAGTTCAGTCATCGTATTTTAATTACAGGTCTTGCTGCTTATTGATGTGTCTCACTTCTCGTTGTGGGAATGGAATGTCAAAGCCGGCATTATTTATCGCCTGATAAATGCTATTGTTAACCTGAAAGCGAATTTCATGAAAGCGCTCAGTCGGCACCCAAAATCGCACACCGAAATTAATCCCATTGTCTCCGAAGCTGTCTATTCCAATCAATGGCTCCGGCGAATGTGTAATATCATGCTTTTCAAGAGACGCTCGAATGACTTCCATGACTTTTTCAGTATCGGAACCATAGGCAATTCCAATACTGGATTCGGCTAATTTGTGATTCTGGGAATTGTGAATTATCTCACCGACTATGTGACGATTTGGAATGGATATCTTCACACCGTCTTCGTCAGTCAGGATCGTCATGGCGAGCTGTACTTCCGTGACTATACCCGTAACTTCTTGCACCATTATTGTGTCACCGACGATAAATGGGCGCGTTAGAATTATGTTTAAGCCCGCGCTATAGTTTGACAATAGCCCTTGGACTGCCAAGCCTGCACCTAAGGAAATGGCACCAATGACGGCGACAAATGGGGAGACGCTTATGCCAATTTTTCCAAGGGAAATGATTGCCACCGCTATGATAAACGCGATTTTTGTAAAGCTAGCGAGGAAATGACTCAAAGTAACGTCAATGTTTTTCTTGAGGCATAGCTTCTCAACACTTCGTGCTAGCCGTGTCGCTACAAAAACACCGATCATCATAATTATGATGGCGCCAAATAATTGAAAGCTATAATTGACGAAAAATTCGACTATCGTGTTATATATTGCCTGAAATTGATCTAGCTCTTCTTTCATCATGTCCTCACTCTTTATTTATAATTAACTCATTCGTTGTTTGCACTTCACGATGGCTGTGTTGCGTTTTCATCTCGCTGAAACCCGTGGCCGAGACATAGAAGGCCACAAAATTCAGTGCAAAAAGGCCATACATAGTGTGTGCGAGGAGCTGGAAGCGAACACGCGAAACTATGCGCAGCAACGACAGCCGACCTAGTAAAAAAATTGAGGGTCCATGACCAACTGGCTTCCGCATCTGCCCACTCGCTGACCATGGTATCGTGCCTGGGCCGGAGGATGTAATAGGTGGACATTAATATCACAACAAAAAAAAGGAACCTAAGGTTGCTTTGGCTTCGTTGGCTTCAATTTTCGAGGCTTTTTTAAGAAACGGGGTAATGGGATTGTTGCTCTCAGGCACAGAGGTCTCCTTCAGTGTATTGGATAATATGTGGTTATGATCCTTCGTGAGTGACAGTGACGACTGTTTGAGCCCTGGAAGCCGGATAATAGCGTATGCGTGGCAATCAAGTCGATCGATACGCCGTTTTATTCTGCGTGTTGTTGGTGTATAACAGCATCTGCGTGACAACAAGATCTGCGCGACGGACACACATTATAGATACGTGTGTTGCTAAACCATCCCGGTGACTAAAGTATATTTGGGACTTATTGAAGGCGTTCTTTCTTTAATTGTCTATAATCTCGTGAATAAAAGCACGTGTATCTGTACCTGAAGAGGTCTGGGTGATAATGGATAATTTCACGAACAGCGTAATGGTCAGCTCAATGGACAGCTCAATGGACAATGGCCGCTGCACGTTCTTCGATTAGATGTAGATCTTCATCCGTTGATCCGAGGTTAAATCGAACGCCACACCGATAGATGTTATCTGATTTATTTCGATTACAGACGATACCGCTGATTTCTGTGAGTGTAGAATCATCCGTTCGGATAACAAGAGAGACATGATCACCGATAGGAAAGCAGTGCTCTGTCTCAAGTCCAATCCCGTACCGATTGAAATCGACAGAGTTGAGATGACCCTTTACCCAAGTACCATCGGTTCGTATAGATTTGATAAGAACCTTAAGATGTCCCGCAGGGTAGCGGTCATAGTTACGGCGGTTTTCGGACAGCATAATATGCCTTCTCGGAAGATAACAACCTCGAAATATTACCATTATTAGTAACCTATATATAGCTATATCGCTTAGGTCTTTTCAAACATTATGCGTGTACTTCAGTGATTGTTTCTTTCTGCGTGAGGTATAGATGAGAGAGAAACCATACTGGAAGAGTATTTCCGTGCTAGCCCTTATAGCTTTGGGTGACGCTACTGTAGAAAGTGCTTTTGAGGTGTAGCCAAGCTAATATTTAAGTGATCTAATATTTAGGTGACCGATCAGAAGCACATCTCGACGTATTTAAAGTTTTTTAATCGAAGCGGAATTATCTAGTAACGTCTCAACGGTTATTCTGCTGCTCAGACCCTCGTAACATTGCCTGAATCAGCTCATCGGCGTCAAACTTGGTCAAGGCTTCATTTGCCCCTACTTGATGGGCTTGGCCAACACTTATTTCGCTAGATAGTGATGTATGAAGAATGATGTAGGCAGAAGCGATGTTGGCATTATTTTTAACCTCGAATGCCAGTTCATAACCATCTAGCCCGGGCATTTCGATGTCGCTTACAAGAATGTTAATTGCGTTGCCAGCCTCGGCATCGCTGACCATGATGTCTAGTGCGTCCTTGCCATTAACTGTCACCTTGTAGGGAATATCTAATTTTTTTAGTGCATCTGATAATTGTTTGCGGGCGACCAGTGAGTCATCCACTAACAAAATATTGAGGCACTGTAATTGTTCGCGATGTTCACGGTTTAGATCAATAGCGTCTTGCTCGGGTTGGGGGAACATCTTAGACATCAGTAGTTCTACATCGAGTATCTGTATTAACTCCTCGTCGACTTTGGTAACACCAGACAAAAAAGCACTAGCCCCCAAATTTTTTGGCGGCGAACTGATGTCTCTCCAGCTACAGTTGATGATTTTATCTATACCGCGGACCATAAAACCGACCATCATCCGCTGGCAGTCTGTAACAATTATGTGGCACCTTGGCATCTCTTCTTCGCTCAGCGATCTATACCCCACCGCAGCTGCCATATCGATGACCGTTATCGTATTGCCGCGGATATTGGCAGATCCCAACACGGATGGATGAGATTGAGGAAGAATCGTTAGTTTTACATAAGGAACGAGTTCTTTAATTTTCAGAGTACCGATGGCAAACGTCTGAGAGCTATTTAGCCGAAAAAGTAACATCCCTTGAGTCATTCCGGCATTCTTAGTCATACAGTCTTAGACCTTTAACGATAAACGGTTTCAAAAAATCTTTAGCACAAATAAAATTGTAGATCTTGGATCTAATATATCCCAAGTTTTTTGAGCCATTATTTATAACAAAATAAGAGCCATAAAAACGGGTCGATTAGTGGCTAGTTGACAACATACTTTACGTATTCACTGGAGTCGAGGAAAATATCGTGGGGCTATCAGAGCCATTTCTTATTAATTGAGCTCATAGAGCTCGGTTTGTAGCTCGTCTGTGAAGAGTATTTCAAGTCCATGAGCGTCTTACCACAATCACAAAGTGGCTAAGCTTTTCGATTCAAGCAAATTTTTTAAGGTTTTTCTCATTCAAGACAGAGATTCGAGGTATTGCGTGTGTGTATTGCCTGTACGTATTGTTTCGAGGTATTGCGGATATCGAATAGCCGCACAAACTGCGGTGTAATAGTGACGCTGTCTATTTTGTAGGAACGTTACTCTCGTAATCCCTGCAGTCCCTCGCAAAGCTCGAGATTGTTAATGAGTGGTGAGACATCTGATGATGGCTTGGAATCACCGACACCCAAGTTATTGAGTGATTTGAATAGAATCTGTTCAAGTAAGCGACTCAAAAGAGGTTAACAACATACGTTTAG
>JBLHNZ010000315.1:0-5122 GCA_047623245.1 Oceanicoccus sp.
CCACTCCTTTGCTGCTCATCGACGAATTTGACTTCATATTGCGTCATAAAGCTCAATATTTGCTGGCGGTGAACTCTGTCTTGTTCTGTTAGCTGATGACCTCGCAGCGTTGGTATTTCGCCCTGCTCGATGCGCCCTTCGTATAACGGTAATTCTTTCTCATTTTGATGAAAACAATCGGGGCTTTCTGATATGGAACTAACACCCAGACCAATCATAACGTCGCTACGCTGGTCGGTATAACCCATAAAATTTCGATGCAGGCTTTTGTCACTAAACGACTTATTGAGGGCGTCTTTTTTTAGGGAAAAATGATCCATTCCTATGTCGACGTATCCTGCACCTAACAACAATTCGCGGGCCTTTTCGTAGAGAGCCCTTTTTTCATTACTTTTTGGTAAATCCTCATCTTTAAATGAACGCTGGGCAGGCTTTATCCAAGGCACTATAGCTAAACTGTAAAGCGCTATCCGATCTGGCATGAGCTCGATCGTGCACTTCGCTGTATGTTCAATACTTTCAATTGTCTGGCCAGGCAACCCGTAAATGAGGTCGAAATTAATCGAATTATAACCGAGAGCCCTAGCCTTATGAGTTACTTGCTTTGTCATTTCAAAGGGCTGAATTCGATGCACCAGTTTCTGGACATTTGGATCGAAGTCCTGAACACCTAAACTAACGCGCTGGAATCCCAGCTCTCTCAATGTTTCCAATTGCCCCGGCTTTGTTGTTCTTGGATCGATTTCTATAGAGCCCTCAAATTCTTCAGTGTTAATATTTGCGACCTGCATGATCGGCACTAGTAGGTCACGAAGATTTTTTGCGCTTAAAAAAGTTGGGGTTCCACCGCCTAAATGGATCTGTTTCAGTGGTGCATCAGCAAGTGCGGGAACGCTGTTCAAATAAATCTGCCATTCCTTAAGCAACTTTTCAACGTAAGGCAGTTCCTTGGTGTGGTTTTTTGTAATTTTCGTATTACAGCCACAATACGTGCACAGCGTTTCACAAAATGGAATATGTAAATACAAACTATAGGGAGTATCTTTAACGCTAAAAGCGCGGTTTAGCGATGAAAACCAATCGCTCGTTGCTGGAGGATCGTCCCAATAGGGTACGGTAGGGTAACTAGTATAGCGCGGACATGGCACATCATATTTTTCCAATAATGTGATCATCTCATTACTCTGCATAGTGTTCATACCTGTGTAAGTCGTATTTGTGATTATTTCTAAAATGGCTTTAGAGGGTAAACTTTAACTAGAAGACATAGGTATTTCTTTACTCTGCATCAAACTCCACTAGATAAATTTCGCGAACACATAAACATATGCTACTTGCGATCCCGCCCCGACGAAACGGCGGCAGGATCAGATAGCCTCCAACGCCTCTAACAATGAATTTACCCCGATCACTTCCATACTCTCCAATTTGTGCTTCGGTGCATTCCCCATCGGAACAATCGCGCGCCGAAAACCGTGCTTTGCCGCTTCGAAAATGCGCTCCTGACCACTGGGCACCGGACGTATCTCTCCCGCTAACCCCACCTCTCCGAACACGACTAAATCTTGGGGCAGCACCTGACCCTTAAAGCTTGATACGATCGCAAGTAACAATGACAGGTCGGCACTCGTTTCCAATACCTTGACCCCGCCAACCACGTTCACAAAGACATCCTGGTCTCCGATCTGCAAACCCCCGTGACGGTGTAATACGGCCAACAACATAACTAATCGATTCTGATCGAGCCCGACAGTCACACGCCTTGGATTTGCCATTTGCGAATCGTCGACCAAAGCCTGAATCTCAACGAGTAAAGGCCTTGTGCCCTCCCAAACGACCATCGCTAAGCTTCCCGACGAAGGTTCACTGGCCCGAGACAAAAAGATCGCCGACGGGTTTTTAACCTCCTTCAGCCCCTCTTCTGTCATGGCAAATACACCGAGCTCGTTCACGGCGCCGAAACGATTTTTTTGTCCTCTTAAGGTTCTAAACCGACTGTCACTAGACCCTTCCAGCAAAATTGAGCAATCGATCATATGCTCCAAAACTTTAGGACCCGCCAAGCTTCCGTCTTTCGTTACATGACCAACAAGGAAAACAACGGTTCCCGTTTGTTTTGCATACCGGGTCAAATAAGCGGCACATTCTCGAACCTGTGAAACACTTCCAGGGGCCGATGTAATATCGTTACTGTGAACCACTTGTATTGAATCGACCACGATCACTTTCGGTTTTAAAACCTCCGCTTGAGCGCATATCAACTCAACATCCGTTTCCGTTAACATATTCAGCTGATCGGTCGGTAATCCCAAACGTTGCGCTCTCATGGCAACCTGCTGCAAAGATTCCTCGCCCGTCACATAAAGGGCTTTCATCTTTTTAGCTAAGTGACACATCGTTTGCAGCAACAACGTGCTTTTTCCAGCTCCAGGATTGCCGCCAATCAATATCGCAGACCCTTGCACCAAACCACCGCCTAGAACGCGATCAAATTCAGCGGTCCCACTAGAAATTCTCGGCACCTCGGTAAGATTGATACTATCCAATGTTTGAGTTTTCTGGTTTGCTGCCGCGCCCGCATACCCTTGAAAACGAACATCCTTTAGCTGTTTGGAAGTAGAAGCCACTTTTATTTCAGTAAGAGTATTCCAGCCGTTGCAATCTTTACACTGCCCCTGCCAGTTACTGTAGTCCGATCCACAATCGTTACATACGTAAGCTGTTTTTTGTTTAACCATAAGATTATTACAACGCGTCATCGCTTGTCTGGAATTAGGCTGTATATATTAACAGTAGTTAGCCCTTGATCGCAAAGTGCTGGCACCATTAGGCGTCGATCCGTACAATGGGCCTCAGAATACAATAGTCTGTTAGCACTGAACCCTATGTCATCACTTATACCCGAGCGCCAAATTGTAATTTCTCCAGCTCTAGCTACGACAATTGGCTTGGAGGAAGCGGTATTGCTGCACGTCCTAAACGACGCCTCTTCTTTTTGCCAATCGACACCGAAAGAAGGGTTCTTGTGGCTCACGATCTCGATAACGGAATTAGGTAGATTGCTACCTTTTTGGAACGAAGGTGACTTTCAAAGAATCAGTACTAGCCTCCATGACAAAGGCGTTATTCTCACAGAACCATCGGTAGGAATTGACCAGAATAGTCTACGTTTCGCAATGAATGAAACACCTAAAAACGAAGTAATACAAGCGAGACCTGTAAGACAAGCAACACCGGAACCTCAGATTAATAGACGGCACCCTGCAAGGGCAGATACTACAAGAGGCGCGAGTTTACTTGCTGACAATTGGCAGCCGACCGAGGATTTATTGCAGCTGCTTAGCATCAATCACTCCATACCCAAAGAGTTTGCACTCGAGCAACGAGAAGACTTTCTTCTTTACTGGCGTGACCGTCAGCAGGTGTCTCATTCTTGGCCCAGCAAGTTTCGACAACACGTTTTAAAGCAATGGCGCTTCCATCAAAGCGGGCAAGCAGAAATATCAAAAGCAAATAGATCCACGGAAACAACAATCGATAACCAGCCAACAGATTGGAGACCAAGCCACGACGTTTTAGAAATATTGCACCGCGATCAGGTCAATCCAGAATTCATAGAAGATGCCGTCCCCGAGTTTTTACTCTATTGGCGCGAACGAGGAGAAGCCAGCAACACATGGAATTCAAAGTTTCTAGCTCACATAAGGCGCCAGTGGGCGATATACACAAAAACTATGGAGCTTGATTACGAGCCCCGCGAAATTGCCGCTAACTGGCAACCCAGCGAGGACGTTTTCGACATTTTGAAGCTTGCCAACATTGATATCAGCTTCGCTCGGCAGCTTGTTGCCGAATTCGTATTATTTTGGCGCGACACCAAACAAATTCAGCGTTCATGGAATACGAAGTTCTTGCAACATACTAAATACCAATGGGCAACTCGCCATCAACTGGGGCAACAGCATGCGGGACAGCAAGTCTTTAATAGATCAGGTAAACCGGAATCTAAAAGCACCTTCGAACACCTCACCGACAGAAGCTGGGCAAAAGGCCTCGTCGAGGACCAATAGTGTGACCGAAAATAACATCAATTCCTCGAAAAATAGGCCGCACACTGACGGCATCGAGGCAAATGGCATTCCTAACAACGACCATGTCACTGCCATCAACCAAATGTTCACTGAGTTTCAACTGGCTTATCACAATCAATTTCACAAGGCTTTTTCGGACGATCAAAAGATCATAATGGCGAAACAATTATGGGTAAAAACGCTCTGCGATTTTTCGCCGAATAGAATTCTTGCCGGAACCCGCAGAGCCATCAAGGAGTCTGAATATTTACCAACGCTTCACACTATCAGGAAGTTTTGCGACCCCAAGCCTGATGAGCTAGGGTTGCCTGATAGCTATAATGCCTATTTGGAGGCTTGCCGCGCAGCGACACCAAAAATCGACCAAACTTGGTCACATCCTGCCGTCTATCTAGCAGGCAAGGCTTCCGACTGGTTTTTTCTTTCCAATAATATTGAGACGAAAGCTTTTCCGGTGTTTAAACGAAACTATGAAGTTTTATGCCGAAGGGTAATGAGCGGTGATAAACTTGATATGCCCATAAGCAAAGCTATAGCCGAAAACATCAATCAACCTTTGACCAATGAAGAAAGAAAGGAACGGTTGAAAAAAATGCGTCAGGAGCTAGATATTTGATGTCGATCTAACGGTGATTGTTTTCATGGCCACCATTAATCTCACGTTATTCAACCGCGGCAGGCTCAAAATTGACCTTTCACTTTCTAAATATCTGTGTAGTGTACCCTGTAGTTACACAGCATTACTTTCGGGTAGTGGATCCCAGGCAACAATGCATTCTTCTAAATGTGGAAATAGCGACTATATTAACACCATGAAAACAAGGACATTAGCGCCACAATGAATGACAGTGAAAGCCCCGCTCCCGATTTAGTCTGGAATCTTGACAATATTACCAACAAGGAAAAAGCAGCCGATTTTCTCCGACTGTTTGAACGCTCCTTATGCGTTTTTTCCGGTGCAGTTTCGCAGCTATATGCCAGCTATAGTATTTCTCAATTAAGTCAATCTTCGGGAACACTAGTGGTAATAC
>JBLHNZ010000316.1:0-5122 GCA_047623245.1 Oceanicoccus sp.
CACCAGACTTCGGCATTAACGGTGTCGTCGATCGGTTCGGTCAAATAGAGCCCAAAATATTATTCGCCGCTGACGGTTATTATTACAACGGAAAAACCATCGATTGTTTGTCGCAAATACACGAAGTCGGCGCCAAAATTTCCAGCTTAGAGAAAATCATTGTCATTCCGGTAATTAACGCAGTACCTGCCCTCGAGCGCATCAATACCGACAGTGACAGCCGCATGATAACGTTGGACGATTTTACAAAAACCACCGAAGTTCTGCCTTTAGAATTTGAACAACTGCCCTTCGATCACCCCCTTTACATCATGTACTCTTCTGGAACCACAGGCGTACCTAAGTGCATTGTGCATAGCGCCGGCGGTACATTGATACAGCAATTGAAAGAATTACGTCTACACACAAACATCGATCAAAACGATGTTCTTTTCTATTTTACGACCTGTGGCTGGATGATGTGGAACTGGCTCGTTGCCGGCCTCGGATGCGGCAGTACTATTGTTTTATATGATGGTTCTCCGTTTGCAACAGATTCGTCAAATGGCGAAAAAACGGCGCGTGAAAACTTGCTGCTCCTTAGTGCGATAGATAACGAAAAAATATCTGTATTCGGAACAAGTGCAAAATTTATTTCGACACTTGAAAAACAGGGCTATAAACCAAGGGAAAGCTATCAGCTCGAGAGCTTAAAAACGATTTTATCGACTGGATCGCCACTGAGTCATGAGAGTTTTGATTTTGTTTATCGGGATATCAAAGCTGACATCTGTTTATCGTCGATTTGTGGCGGTACGGATATTGTGTCTTGCTTTTTACTAGGTAATCCTACCTTGCCCGTCTTTAAAGGTGAACTGCAGTGTCGCGGATTAGGAATGGCCGTTGAAATATGGAACGAAAAAGGGCGGTCGGTATTCGAAGAGAAAGGAGAGCTAGTCTGCACCAAGCCCATGCCATGTTGCCCAATCGGGTTCTGGAATGACGCAGACAATGTGAAATTTCATAAGGCTTATTTTTCATCCCACGAAAACGTCTGGTCTCAAGGTGATTATGGCGAAGTAACCGGCAATAAAGGCTTTATCATTCACGGCCGCAGCGATGCTGTACTCAATCCTGGCGGGGTAAGAATTGGCACGGCAGAGATTTATCGTCAGGTGGAGAAAGTAAGCGACGTGCTTGACTGTATCGTCGTCGGCCAGGAATGGGAGAATGATGTCAGAGTGATACTTTTTGTGGTGCTACGTGATAAAGCCGAAGGAGCCGAGTTTGAATCGATAAAAACAACGCTAAAAACGACGATCCGCAACAACACAACGCCACGACATGTACCGGCAAAAATCATTCAAGTCCCGGAAATTCCACGAACTATTAGTGGCAAGATCGTAGAATTGGCGGTCAGGAACATCATTCATCACATGCCCGTGAACAATACAGATGCTCTTGCCAATCCGGGTGCGTTGCAACACTTTCATAATTTAAAGGAATTACAGGACTAACTTGCTCCGGTCACGACTCATTATTGATAAAGTAGGCCGTAGGGGAAGATTTCTATTTTTCGGTATCGGTATCGGTATCGGTTTTGAAGATGGTCATCTTATTATTTATAATCAATGAATTCGGCAGTAAGCACTTCCCTGCATCGGTGTTTATTGTCAAATAGCGCAGGTTAATATCGATGATTTTTCCTTTTGATCCAGACACTTCTATGAGATCACCCATTTCACAGGGTTTGTAAATAACAATCATAATCCCCGCAATAAGATTTGATATCGCATCTTTCAACGCGAAACTCAATGCAAAACCAGACAACCCCAAACCGGCAACTAACACTGAAATATCGAAACCAAGTGTGCCGATGGCCATGATGACTGCGATCAATAGAAATAACGACCTCTGCGAATTAGACAGTAAACTAAATACCTCTGATGTAGCCATATCAAAGTGGGAGGCAAATTTACGAAGTACTCCATCGAGAAATCGACTTGCGACATAAAAGAAGAAAAGCACTAATAGTGCTTCGGGGAGTTTGTCTATGACTTCATTCATTGTTTTCTGTTATCTCGCTTTACTCTCAAATGGAAAACGGGGTCGACTCGAATTGTACAAACATCAGCCCTAATCGCCTAGCGTCAAAATGAACCTGGTTCGACGAGATGGAATTCCAATGCGGTAAGGGGGCAGTTTGCTGTCTGCTTCATTGTTGCAGATTTTTTGGAGATCACAAAACAGTGCTCTAGGTCAAATCCAATCGATTGGTCACTGCTATCAATTGGTCACTGCTATCGATGGCTCTCAATGATAGCTCGACCCTGATAATTCAATCTGACAAATGGGAAAAATCGAATTGGCAGTGCGACCGTACATCATAGATCGTCGTCGTATAAGCCCCACTCTTCTTTTAATCTATGCATTTCGTTGCGCTCCTCGATTTTTCGTCGACGCTCAACAAGCTTCTGGTTAAGGTCGCCTTCGTCGATGATATGTTCTTCGTTAATAGAGGCGGCACTTTCCTCAAGAGGATCAAAATCTGTGTCCGTACTCACCTCAATATCGGTAAAATTTCCCATCACATCACCTCGCGAAAACCAGGTTTCTTTTCGGCGAAATATGCACCTGCTTCGAAGAACTGTAAATCAATTTATTTTTATCGTCACCATTAAAATAAATTATCGATTGACTACAGCGACTTATTTTTGATGACTATTGCCCATAAATTCAACTCCCGACCTGCTCACCACACCGGTCTAGACGCTTGCTTCCAATTCGACCACCTTTACGTTATCTCTTCTAGAAAAACTATAAATCCAATTAAACTGTTTATTCCTGTATAATTTGCTTACAAATGAGAATAGATCGATCTTTGATTGAACCCCTTCCCCTCGACGTTTTTGTCCATCGTCATTGCTTGGATCGGTTCTCCTAAGATAGTAATATAAGACCCTCATCGAAGAACACCCGATAAATCAGTTTAACCAACCGCAGTTATTGAATATCAATATGTTAAGTAGAAAATTCTGTGTCGCCCCTATGATGGAATGGTCCGATCGCCACTGTAGAATGTTCTGGCGTCAACTGACTCGAGAGGCCGTTTTATATACGGAGATGGTCACCACCGGAGCAATTCTTCATGCTGGACCGGAACGGTTTCTAAAATTCAATGAGGACGAGCACCCCATTGCCCTGCAATTAGGCGGCAGTAATCCCGATGATTTGGCTCGTTGTGCAAAAATAGCAGAACAATGGGGCTACGATGAAGTTAATCTTAACTGCGGATGTCCTTCAGACCGAGTTCAGAATGGCATGTTTGGCGCCTGTTTAATGGCTCAGCCTCTGTTAGTCGCAGACTGTATAAAGTCGATGCAGGATGCCTGCAATATACCGGTAACAATAAAACATCGCATAGGCATCGACGCGATGGAAAGCTACGATGATATGGTGTCATTTGTCGAACCTATTCAAGCCGTTGGCTGTAACACATTTATTGTGCACGCCCGTAAAGCCTGGCTTCAAGGTTTGAGTCCGAAACAAAATCGCGAAATACCACCACTACAGTATGAAATGGTTTATCAATTGAAGAAAGATTTTCCCGAATTGGAAATCATAATCAACGGTGGCATTACTACAATACAAGAAAGTGTAGACCACCTTAAAGCCGTTGACGGTGTTATGGTAGGGCGATCAGCCTATCACAACCCCTACATTCTGACCGAAGTTGACCAATTACTTTACCGCGACAGCGGCACTGCTGCACAATCCCAAGGAAACTCGGAAAATAACTGCGAGGTCACTATTCCAAAAACCCGTGATCAGGTTTTACTCGATTTCATACCCTATATAGAAAAGCAACTGGAAGAAGGAGTGGCGTTGAACCACATTACCAGGCATATTCTGGGCTTGTTCCAGAGTGTTCCAGGAGCCAAACGATTTCGCCGTCATATTAGTCAAAACGCGCATAAGCGTGGGGCAGGCATTGAAGTGGTGTATCAGGCACGAGAATTGGTGCAAGAAGCCCAACATCAGGTAGAAAATTATCACGCTGCAATTGTTTGAGGCTATGCTCCACCGTGTTAATGTTACATCAGTATCGCTTATGCCTAAGTGTCGTGGCCGCTTTTCTTTTCACCAACACAATAGTATGAACAGATTTACAGATACCCTTAGATATATAAGTCAGGAAAAATAATGACAAGTAAACTGGATCAATTAAGAAGCATGACCGATGTTGTTGCAGATACAGGCGACATCCAAGCCATTGAGCGCTTTAAGCCTATGGACGCTACGACAAACCCGTCGCTACTGCTAAAAGCAGCGCAGCTACCACAATACGCGAGTTTGGTCGCAGAAGCGTTGCAACAGGCAGAAAGGGAAGGAGGTAACAACGGCTATCAATTGGCAAACTGCAGTGATTTATTAGCGGTTGCCATTGGATGCGAAATTTTGAAGATTATCCCTGGAAGAATATCGACCGAAGTCGATGCTCGGCTATCCTTCGATACCAGTGCAACAATCGACAAGGCGCGCCGCTTAATTGACCTTTACTCAAAGGCCGATATTGGCACCGACCGAGTACTCATAAAAATTGCCGCAACATGGGAAGGAATAAGAGCTGCAGAAATACTCGAAAAAGAGGGCATTAACTGTAATCTAACGTTACTTTTCGGCTTTTCCCAAGCGGCAGCTTGTGCCGATGCAGGGGTCTTTCTGATTTCACCCTTTGTCGGTCGCATTCTTGACTGGTACAAATTTAAAACTGGCTTGGAATACAGCCCTGAAACGGACCCTGGCGTACTGTCGGTTAGCCAAATTTACAATTATTACAAACAACATAGTTTCAAGACCGTTGTCATGGGAGCTAGCTTTCGCAACATTGGAGAAATCGAACAACTTGCCGGCTGCGATCGTTTGACCATTAGCCCTCAATTACTAGAAGAACTGAATGGTGATGACACTAAGTTGGAAAGAAAACTACATAGTGATCGAGCGGGCGAACATATTGCAAAACCCGACAAGTCTGAACAAAGTTTTCGATGGTCGATGAATGAAGATGCGATGGCAACTGAAAAGCTTGCCGAGGGAATACGTAATTTCACCATTGACCAGATAAAGCTGGAAAATTTACTAT
>JBLHNZ010000317.1:0-5110 GCA_047623245.1 Oceanicoccus sp.
AAAAGTATTTTTGTACCTGGTAACAATATCTGTCAGACGACGTTTTTCAAGAGTATTGGTTATCGTCACCCTAAGCCTTGCTGCGTCAAACGGCTTGGTAAGAAAATCAGATGCACCAAAACGCATACTCTCAATAGCCAGATCAATCGACCCGTGAGCCGTTATGATAACGACAGCACAACCTAGGCCCCGCTCGTGAATAATTTTCAGCAGTTCCATGCCGGAAATATCCGGTAGACGCAAATCCAGCAAAACGAGATCCTGAACACTTTCTTCCAGTACCTCTAAGGCCTTGGCACCGGTGTCCACTGCAATCATCTTGTAATCGGTCTGTCGCAAATAGCCCTCGTAAACTGCGGCCAACGAAGGGCTGTCTTCAACAAGTAGAATATTGGTAACTTGCATATGCTTATCCATCTAACTTTTCTCATAAATTTGCGAGAACAGTATCGCGATTTATTGGATTTAAATACCTAATTCAGAAAACTAAAATGTTTTCGATAGGTCTCTAGCGTTATTTCGACAAACCCTGGAATCTGTGCCGCAAGTTCTACAGCAACCTTCCGATCACCATTTCGACAGGCTGATTCGAAGTCTAATGCCAAGAGATGTAGTTTAACTGCGCCAAACGTTGCCGAACAGCTCTTTATGGTATGCGCCTCATCTTCCAGCGAATCCAATGATAAAGTATTAAGACCGTTAGCAACACGGTTTGCTCGTGTTGCTATTTCGGTAACGAACACTTTCAACATATCGGGCACCGCTTCTGCCGACGTATCTTCCACCAATTTATCAATAACACCCATATCAAGTATCAATGAACTTTTATAGCTACTCGATGTGTCCATGCCAACATTCTCTTCAATAGATGTAAGTGTATTATTACTAGAGGATACCGGCTGTACATCAAATTGTCTGTTCAGCACCTCGAATAATTGTTCTTTATCCATCGGTTTAGTAACAAAATCATCCATTCCAGCAGAAAAACAACGATCTTTGTCTTCTTTACTGGCATTGGCAGTTAACGCAATTATCGGGATCCTGGAATCTGATTCTTCCGCTCGAATAATAGCTGTCGCTTCCAGCCCATTCATTATTGGCATTCGGAGATCCATTAAAATCAAGTCATAACTCCCGTTATGATGAGCTTCGATTGCCTCTCGACCATTGTGCACAATGTCTACCTTATAACCAAACTTCGTTAACAGGCCCTGAGCAACTATCTGGTTTGCCGGACTATCTTCTGCGAGTAAAATGGAACCCACTACTACCTCTTCAGTTTCCGCAGGTTTCAATTCGTCAACCACTCTAACATTAGATCTGTCGCTAGCGCTCTTTTCAAGGGCAAATGGCTTAGATGCTGAAACTCCTCCCAATAAATCAATCATTCTAGTCATAACTAAAGGCATCACAAGCACGTCATCATATATGCCATCCCTGACCCAGGCACCGACTTCGGTGGTAACATTTGAACTCATCAAAATAACATGTTTAACGCCAATAATTCTCGCGCGCGCACTCAAACCCGCAAGATCGACTTCTGACAAAGAAGCGTCGATAAAAATCGCTTCGATATCTGGACTAATATGCGGAATAGCCTCGTCGATCGTTTGTACCATTCGAATGGTCGGCCCTGTCGCATCGACATTCTTAATCATCGCCTCGGAAACCAGCGAACTCAAACCCACTATCAGTAGCTTAAATTGCTGCGAGGTATTAGCCGTAAAATCTGTTGTGCTAGCGGAAGAAGCCTTAGCGAGCGAAATTTGTACCTCAAAAGAGCTGCCTTTTCCAAGTTCACTTTTCAGAGCAATCGTTCCTCCCATTGCCGAGCATAAGCCATGACAAATTGACAGTCCCAATCCTGTGCCACTGTAGAGAGTAGAGTCAGAACTGTCCACTTGTTGAAATTCCCCAAACATTCTATCCTGTTCATTGGCAGCGATTCCAATGCCCGTATCCTGGACACTAAATCGTAAATCCACGCAACTCTCCGTTTCACTGGCTTTTCTAATTGCCAGAACGATGGACCCCTCTTTCGTAAACTTGAGGGCGTTATCTGTAAGATTAATCAGAATTTGGCGGAGCCTAGTGGGATCGCCAATGAGGTCAGAGTCGAGACCAGGATCGAGAACAATCGCTGTCTGCACGTGTTGTGGACGAGTATGTATGATCATGCTATCGGCAACATCATTGACCAGATCAGCGAGATTGAAAATCTTGTTTTCCAACTGAATTTGACCGGCCTCAATTTTCGAAAAATCGAGAATATCGTTAATCAAAGACAATAATGTCTTTGCAGACGTTTTAGCCGTTTTTGCGTAAAGCCTTTTTTCGTTGTCTAACTCATCGTCGAGCAACAGTCCCATTGAGCCGAGTACGACATTAAGTGGCGACCGAATTTCATGACTCATCGTGGCAAGAAATCGCGACTTTGCCTCTGAAGCCTCCTCAGCATTTTGTTTGGCTTGAACGAGTTCAGCTTCAAACTTGTGTCGTTCTGTGATGTCGCGGATAAACGCGGTAAATATTATCTGGTCATCAATTGTTACGGACTGAACAGTCAGCTCGATAGGAAATAGCTCCCCACTTTTACGCATAGCCTCAACCTCTATACGTTCCCCAACAATGGAACCGATACGACTCTTTAAATAACGCTCCATACCGAACGTGTGCTTAGAACGCATTTCTACCGGTATTAATAGTTCTGCCATCGATTGACCAAGGACCTCTGCACGCTCGTATCCAAAAAGCTCCTCGGCTTGCGAGCTAAATTCAATAATACAGCTGTTAGCATCGATCGTTACTAGCGCATCCAAATTGGCATCCATCACGGCCACT
Source organism: Oceanicoccus sp. (assembly GCA_047623245.1). Lineage (GTDB taxonomy): Bacteria > Pseudomonadota > Gammaproteobacteria > Pseudomonadales > Dasaniaceae > Oceanicoccus. The sequence continues at coordinate 2,842 of JBLHNZ010000317.1, forward strand.
TTTAGGGTTTCACTTTTTGATAGTTCGTATTTTATAAGCTTATGCTCAGTCAGGTTCCGAATTAAACCCACGAACATTCTCTGCCCCCCTACTCTCAATTCAGAAACGGCAAGATCTATTGGAAACGTACTTCCATCCCTACGCAAACCCTCGATTTCTAGGTGAGCACCCAAGATAGGTGAAAATGTCGCCTCGTGATCAATAGGGATATCGACGCTCACTTCACGCTCAAAAGGTTTTGGCATTAAAAGGCTAACGTTAGTTCCTTGCAGCTCTTCATGACCATAACCAAACAGGCGAGCCCCGGCCTCATTTATCTCATCGATCTTTCCAGATTTATCAGTAATGACGAAACCATCTACTGCAATGTTTAAAATCGACGACAACCGTTGTTGTTGACTAGATAACTCCGCGGCGAGCGAACTACTTTCTATGTTACCGCGACGTATATCTCGGTGAGAGTCTGCCAATCGTCTAGACATTTTATTAAAGGCTGTACCTGCCAATGCCTGCTCATCGTTACCAGTCACTTCAAGACTTTTCTCTGGAATGCCCTCAGACAACTCACTCAACGCCGCTGTTACGTGATTGATTCGACGAGGAAAATACGCTCCCAAAACAAACAAAAACAGTGCAACTAAAACCATTTCGATGACTGCAAACCCCGTTAAATTTTTTTGCGCTGCCGCCAGTGACTCGTTGTAACGTCGCACAGACAACCCCAGCTCAAGTCGCCCGTAAACCACACCGTCCATAACAATCTCAGAACTGACATCGAAAATTTCATCATCGACCTCCTGTAGCTTTAAATCTTCTACAAAAGGGCGCGTCAAAATCGACGTGTCTCCAACTGTCAGTAAATCACCCCCCTCCCTCATGATACGTAAATAAACGATTTCCGTTGATTTCAGAACCTGATCTGCAACACTCTCTAATCGAGCTAGGTCCGTGGTTAGAATAGCGTCACGGGTAAGGTTGGTGAGCAGCTCTGACGTGGTTTTGCCCCGAATTGCTAGATCTTTTTCACTCTCAAGTGCTAAATAGCTCATACTATTCAATACGAATAGAACTAGCAAAACCCCCTGAATAAAGGCAACTCCGATAATGATTTTGAAACGAAATGACATGTTTATTTCACTCTCCCTAAACGAATTCCAAGATGTAATCAGCGCACATCATTCCAACCTTCATTAGTTGTGATTCAAATCCGTCAGCTTCAAAAAGCTCCGAATCTTGCCCGACACTTTCATCTTGATACATGGTGGCGAGAGTCTGTAGCACTTTGTGGCGCACGATAAAATGAATCTCTGCCCGAACTGCAAAAGCGTGCAGGGTTGATTCCGAGCTGCTCAGTAACACCCTTAACTATTTTCGAATAAGCGAATCTAACGCGGGAAAGCACACAGTGAAAATAATATATAGGATAAAACCCGTTTTTTTCATCTTCCGTTTGGTTCTTGCTTCAAGACGCTTATTCCCCTATAGCAAGACACACGCCACAAACGATGCAACCACGATAGCCCCTACGGAAACGCTGTATTTAAGTATTGCCGGCACACCATTCCAGTAATGCAATGCATATTACGACGCATTTTGCATCGTAATATGCATTGCAGTCCTTAAATCATAAACTATAAGCTGCTGAATACTATCTTTGTACAAGGTAAAACCTCTATATAGGCCGTTTTACGGAGTTAAAAGACGAAAAATCGCAAAGTGGTACGGTTTTCGCAGTTGACTCTTCCAATAAGCTCTTACAGGAACCGCATGATGAAAGACGCACAGGTACAAGAGACTTTTTTGATGCAGACAGGAGCAGCGATCAATAAACCGTACAGTTCTTCACCGCAGGACATCACAATTTTAATTGTTGAAGACAGCAAGTCTGAACAAATACACATGCAGGCGATGCTCACAAAATTTGGTTATCACGTAACCACTGCCGACAATGGAAGACAAGCGCTAAACATTCTCAAAACTCAAAAAATCCAACTTATTATTAGCGATTGGCGTATGCCAGAGCTAACAGGTATTGATCTTTGCCGCCAAGTTCGCGCCGATTCCAGCTTCGGTCACCCCTATATAATAATGGTGACGGGTCGCACTTCCAAAGACGACCTCATTGCGGGAATGGAGGCTGGAGCAGATGATTTTATTTCGAAGCCATTCAACAGCGAAGAGTTAAGGGTCCGACTACAAGCGGGCACCCGTATTTTGCAGCTCAGAGACGCAGCAGAGCAACGAAACATGGCATTGGAACAGGCATTGC
>JBLHNZ010000318.1:0-5108 GCA_047623245.1 Oceanicoccus sp.
ATGCAAATAGTATCGCAATTGAATAAACAAATATCAGTGATGTCACAGTCATAGAGCGCGGATTGTAGTTATCTTGACGAAGTACACAAGGAAAATATCAACTAAGTCACGAAAGTAGCCTAATTAACCATTTTTATGGGAAGGAAATTAACACAGACTAGCCATCCGCAGCTGTATGTCAGTAGACTGGAAGGTCGAAATCTCTAAATAGCTCATCGAGTTCTAGCTTTGTATGACGTAAATAAGCTTCTTCCACAACCGATTTGGTTAGATGAGGCGCGAACTCTTCAATAAAATCGAACATAAAGCCACGCAAGAAAGTCCCGCGTCTAAAACCGATTTTCGTTATGCTTGCTTTGAACAAGTGGCTGGCATCCAACGCAACTAGATCACTATCGAGTTTTTCATCGTAGGCCATCCGAGCGACAATACCAATACCTAGCCCAAGCCTAACGTACGTTTTTATTACATCCGCATCTGCAGCGGTAAAAACGACTTTTGGAGCTAATCCTTTTTCAATAAACGCCTCGTCGAGCTTCGATCGACCGGTAAATCCAAAAACATAAGTCACGATTGGGTGAAGAGCTATATCTTCCAATGTCAGTTCTGACAACTGAGTTAACGGATGGTCCTTTGGAACGATAATCGCCCGATTCCACTTATAACAAGGCATCATTATCAAATCACTAAAGAGCTCCAATGCTTCCGTCGCAATGGCGAAATCCACCGTCCCATCGGCAGCCAGCTCGGAAATTTGCATCGGCGTACCTTGGTGCATATGAAGAGAAACATCAGGATATCTATTGATAAACGATTTAATCGTTGGAGGCAAAGCATAACGTGCTTGAGTATGTGTCGTCGCTATCGACAAACTACCCTTCTTTTCATTACAGTATTCCTGAGCAACCTGCTTGATACTCTCAACCTTACGTAAAACCTCACCCGCCGTTTTTAAAATGGCCTCACCACCGGGAGTAACTCTTGTTAAGTGTTTTCCGCTCCTCGAAAATATTTCAACGCCCAATTCATCTTCAAGTAAACGGATCTGTTTACTTATTCCCGGCTGCGATGTGTAGAGGCTTTGCGCCGTAGCTGAAACATTTAAGTCGTGATGAGCTACTTCCCAAATATAGCGTAATTGCTGTAGTTTCATACGACTCTCCATTCTTACCTGACTCGTTTAATAGTCATTATTTGTCAAATTACTTAGTCATTGACTGACCAGCCTTTAAAAAGACTATCAAATCGCAAACCCTTTAAAAAAATAATAGCTCATATAACGAATTTAGCCTAATTTCAGAAAAAAATAGTGAAAAGGTTCTAGATTAGAACGAGTGATTTTCTAGAACCCGCCAATGAACCTCAACAAATATAATCAAATAGTGTCGGTTTCTGGCTATTGTCAGCTAACGCACTTACTGAAATTGACCATCAACTAATTATTTGAAACACCATGGGGGACATGTCCTGTAGCGACATGTTTACTAGCTGATTCGCAGTGCGACTGCTGGTCATCAAAAAAAACGTCAGCACCGTATGCATTAAGAAACTCACCTTTATCGAGACCGCCAAGAAACAAAGACTCATCTATACGAATATCCCACGCTCTCAATGTTCGAATTACACGTTCATGGGCTGGCGCTGAGCGGGCGGTGACCAATGCTGTTCGAATTGGCGAGTTACTAGAAGGAAATTCCGATTGAAGACCATGCAATGCCGATAAAAACGCTTTGAAAGGACCTCCGCTCAAGGGCTGCTTTGCCGCTTCAATTTCATTTTTTGTAAAAGCAGCCAATCCCTCGTCCTGATAAATCTGTTCAGATTCGTCAGAAAACAGGACTGCATCGCCGTCAAAGGCGAATTTTAATTGGGAGTCTCCGTCTTCTTTTGTCGAAGACGAAGACATCAAGGTCGCCGCCGCAACTCCGTTGTCCAGGGCACTCCTGACATCTGCGGCATCAGTCGACAAAAACAAATGACAACCAAATGCCGACACATACCTATAGGGACTCGCCCCACCGCTAAAAGCCGCTCTGGAAATATTTAGGCCATAGTGTTCTATTGAGTTAAAAACCCGCAACCCCGTGTCGGCACTATTCCGCGAAAGCAGTAAAACTTCTACCCTTGGTTCGCCTCCTAAACGCTCGTTTATTCCGAGCAGTTTATTGACCATAGGAAACGCAACACCTGGCTTCAACACTTCATCTTCGTGTTCGATCTGATACTTTTGATAGACTTCGAGACCTTCCTTTTCAAAGACGTTATGGCTGTCCTCGAGATTAAACAGGGCACGAGACGAAATAGCGATGACTAGCTTATTTCCGAAATTACTTGGCATTTATATCCTCGAACAGTTAGTCGATCAGTTAGTCGATCAGTCATGTTATAGGCTTTTTACGGAGAACAGTTACCGGTCTCTCGACAAATGTACTTTTAATAGACAGCTCAGTACAAACAACAAGACCTAAGCGTTAAGTTAACACGCTAAAACGACATTTGGGCTCGTTGTGGAAACAAGCCAAAAATGCCTCCAGTGTGAATAAACACAATATCGTCACTGCCATCAAACCGCCCCTGCTTGACTTGGTCCAACATACCGCAGAATGCCTTTCCGGTATAGACGGGGTCGAGTATCACTCCTTCAAGTCTAGCAACCAGCTTAATGGTTTCAAAAACCTCCTCAGACGCTTTCCCATAACCTGCTCCCACGTATCCATCGATAACGTTAATGGGCAAACAACCAACATCGAGTGGCTGGGCATACCAATCTTTCCACTGCGACAAATCATTGCGCACTTTCATTAGGAAATACGCTTCATCATCGCATACGTTTATGCCCCACACATGTGCATTGAGGCCGAACAATTCATTGCCTGCGATCAAACCCGCTTGTGTACCTCCAGAGCCAGTCGCAGAAATGATATGATCTGGACTGATATTATTGACTTTGAAGTCATTCGAAAGCTCTTCGCACGCGGCTAAATATCCCCATAGCCCAGTGCCATCGCTCGCGCCCACTGGAATAAAAAAAGGATTGTTTCCTAAATCGCTGTAATGTTGTTCCCATTCAGCAACAATTTCATCGCTACGGGCCTGGTAATCGAGATTAGAATAAAAGCTTGTTTGGGCCCCTACAAGATAGTCCAAAAAAAGATTGCCATCGACGTCACCCCTCCCTGTGATTTCTGGCCCTCTTAAAATCAAATGGCACTTTAGACCTAGGCTAGCGCATAAAATCGCTGTGGTGCGACAGTGATTTGACTGAACCCCACCGCAGGTAATTACAGTATCACAGCCCTGCTCGATAGCCTTGGCTAAAGAAAACTCTAATTTACGAACTTTATTCCCACTGATAGCCGATCCGGTTTGATCATCTCTCTTTATCCATATTCGAGGCCCGCCAATGTACTTTGAAAGCCGGTCGGCAGGTATCAAGGGGGTAGGAATTTGCGCTAAAGACAAGCGAGGCGGATACAACACTTTCATAGTCATACCTAAAACGGACGCCCTCCGTGGGTGGAGGAATTATAGAATTGAAAAAAGCATCCCCTAAAGCACCAATATTAACAAAAAAAGTATACTGAAAAGAGACCGAGCGTCGGCCAAAACATCGACCGATCGCCCTCAAGAGTAAAAAATAGCTCTTTTTACAACCTAAATCGACTTTAACGTACCTTTAGGTAAAACTGCATTGATCGCGGAACGCTGAAATTTAAGATCGACTTTTTCAGCGACGTTTAAAACAACATAGCCTTCTTCTATTTTGATAATCTTCCCCAAAATCCCACTATTAGTTAATACCTCGTCACCCTTTTGAAGGTTTCCGACTAATTCTGCATGCTCCTTCTGTCGTTTGCGTTGTGGACGAATTGCAATAAAGTAAAACATAACAAAAAGTCCGACCATAAGGACCAACTGCATTACGCCAGACTCTGGTGCTTGCCCTTCTGCCTGTGCGTGCGCTTGAGAGATAAAATTCATCGAAATAACCTTTCCTTTGTGGTGTAAAACAAAAAGCGAATGTTGAGAAAAAATGCGACGCAACTGTACCCTGAAATCACGAGCCAAGCAAACATTGCAAGCCCGCAAGCTAACTGCTAATTCACATTAATAATCAATCGAATAATCCATGATGAGCGGCGCGTGATCAGAAAAACGCTCGTCTCGATAAACCTCTTCTCCCGTCACTTTATCTTTAAGGCCTGGAGTAACAACCTGATAATCTAAACGCCATCCAACGTTCTTTGCCCACGCTTGGCCTCGGTTAGACCACCACGTGTATTGGTCCTGCAACGAGTTGACTTCGCGAAACGCATCAACATAACCCAACTCATCAAATAGATTGGTAAGCCATTCTCGCTCATGGGGCAAAAAACCCGAATTTTTACGATTGGCTTTCCAGTTTTTCAAGTCGATTTCCTTGTGGCATATATTCCAGTCGCCGCATATTATGTACTCACGGCGTTTACGACGAAGGGATTCGAAGTGTTTTTCGATATTCTCCATAAAGCCTTCCTTCTTAACTTGCACCAATTCACTACTCGATCCAGAAGGCAAATACATAGATATAACGCTAACACCGTCAAAATCCGCTTGAATAAAACGGCCTTCTGAATCTGCAGGATCCCAACCTAACCCCTTGATAACTTTCGTCGGTTTCTTTTTACAATATAGTGCAGTGCCGCTGTAACCCTTTTTTTCGGCGTCAAAATAATAGCAATGATAACCCTCTGGATGAAAAACCGCGTCATCAAGCTGATGAACTTGCGCTTTTGTTTCCTGGATACAAACAACGTCAGCATCTTTGGTACTTAGCCATTCAAAAAAGCCTTTACGAGCCGCGGCCCGAATACCATTAGTATTTACAGTGATAACTCTCATTAATATTACTCAATCTGGGGGAAATAGATTTTCGAAACCCTGACTCATAGCCAACAACCCTCAGATACCAGAAAGGAAAGGCAGATGTCGTTTAACGGTCTCTGTTAGGAGTGAATTGTAAAGTGTTTAATAGATTAATAAAACCAGGGAGATATATTTGGCTAAAGCACTTTCCACGCTTTCCAGGACGTTAAGAAAGGCTAGCTATCATCAGAGTCGACCGGTTT
>JBLHNZ010000319.1:0-5077 GCA_047623245.1 Oceanicoccus sp.
AAGCAGCGACACATTCATTACCAACTGGCTCAGATTGATATCCGTTCCCCAATCATTTTTGTTGTTGGCAGCCACTCGAATTACCCATCGACCAATTTTGCCAATAACACAAAACTTTTCGGTTTCAGGAATAAACTCATATCCCAGAGAAAAACACGCTCCGGGTAATTCTATCGAATCAGCGCTCTAACGAACATGGACAACTACAGCAGCGATTGTCCCAGCACCTAGCGAGAGATTAAGTGAGTTCACATAGCCCGTTGAACACCAATTCATTGTAACTTACGATACCTAGTACCTTACCGTTCTCCACGACCGGCGCGTTGGATAGACCAAAACGATCAAATAGACGAGCGCAATAACGAACGTCCATGTCGGGGTCGATGGGAATAACAGGTTTCGACATGATTTCGTAGATGTTGGTCCGCTCGGGCGCCTTGTCTTTAGCCAGCACTTTTTTGGCAATATCGGAGAGTAATACAATACCGAACACATCATGTTCATTGCGTTTCTTGACGATAACAACTTCTGAATTATGTTGCTTCATGGCTGTAAGAGCTTCTTGTACCGTATTAGTGCCTTCGAGCTCTAAATGTTTCTCGTGCATTATTTCCCTTGCGGTGATTATTTTTTTGTTCATTAGAGTAAGTCCTCCACTTCACTGGTGATTCGTTTTGCCTGTTGGCTAATGCCTACGGCATCTTCGACATCTATCTGGACCGCGATGCCCGTACCGGGCTTGGCATCAAACTCCCCCACTCGATTGATTTCTTCGAGGATACGCCGACTCATATGTTCCTCCACTAGAAACAAAATGACATCGCGTTGGGTTTCCAGAGAGAGCCCAAAAAATGTCTTCTGTTTATTGAGGCCTTCTCCACGAGCATTGTTAATCACCGTCGCGCCGGTCGCGCCAGCGGCTCGTGCTGCGTCCATGACTGCATTCGTTTTGTCATCTTCTGCAAACACTATAATCATTTTAAAGTGCATGATTTTTCCCCACGTATTACCTGCTCTATTTAAAGTTCTGGATCTGTTTCACTAATCGTTTTGTTGTTCTTTTTTGCTATAATTTCTGATAACTGTGCGTATGCCATTACTGAAATAATCGGAAACAAACTAGCAAATGCAATCAGACCAAAGCCGTCAATTAGAGGGTTGCGGCCAGGCACGGTTTCCGATAACCCCAGACCCAGCGCAGCAACAAGTGGCACCGTAACGGTTGATGTCGTCACGCCTCCTGAGTCGTACGCCAAAGGAATGATCAATTGCGGCGCTACAGAGGTTTGTATCACCACTACCACGTACCCGGTAATGATATACCAGTGAATAGGGTCGCCAACAACAATGCGATAACATCCCAGAGATATCCCAACCGCAACACCGATTGCGACCGCAATTCTCAGTCCCCAAACGCCAATAGCACCACCTGATACCTCGTTCGCTTTTATGGCTACGGCCATCAAAGATGGCTCGGCGATGGTTGTACTGAAACCAATGAGGAAAGCAAAAATGTATACCCAGTAATAGTCTTGCCAGTTTATTGTTCCTGCGATCTCTGTACCTGAGTTTGCTGCAGCTATAAATGCCGGATCCGTCAATTGTTCAGCCATTAAGCGCCCCAGAGGAAACAGGCACCATTCCAGTCCCAACAAGAAAAATGACAAACCAATCAACACCCAACAGAAACCCCGTAAAATTTCACCCAAGTTCGCGGGTACTTTTCTAATGACTATAAATTGAAAACCGAAAATAATAACGGCAATCGGTAGTACGTCAGAAACGGTATTGATAGTGACATCCAATAAGTCGGTAACAATATTCACTGGATGATAATCCCGTAAGCCATTACGAAAATTATAGGTGTTAGAGACGCGAAGGCAATAAGACCAAAGCCGTCGATCATCGGATTGCGATCTTTAATAGAGGATGCTAAACCGACCCCTAAAGCCGTGACTAAAGGTACCGTTATGGTAGAGGTTGTGACTCCGCCCGAATCGTAGGCAATACCGATAATTTCTTGCGGGGCGAACATCGTCATAATGACAACGATGACGTATCCGCCAGTTATAATCCATTGTATCGGCCATCCCTTTAGTATCCTTATCACACCGATCACGATAGCTAAGCCGACAGATAACGCCACCGTGTAACGTAAGCCATTAGCGTAACTTGCTTTGGCTTCCTCGCTATTTACGATCATCTCTCCATTGGCCGCAACATTAGCAGCTTCAGCTGCAACAGCGATCAAAGCTGGCTCTGCTACGGTGGTGCCAAAGCCGAGACAAAAGGCAAAGCTAATCAGCCAGAAAATGCTGCCCTTCCTGGCAAATGCATGAGCCATGGACTCACCGATAGGAAATAAGCCCTGTTCCAAACCGTGAATAAAAAACGTCAGGCCAAGCACCACAAATAAGACGCCTATGAGGAGTTGCCCAACATCGGGTAACGGCTGCTGCAATACGGCAAACTGAAAAAAAAGAATGACAACTACGATAGGCAGCAGATCGCGCATGCTTCTCAGCATGGCATGTAAAAGTTTGGTTAATGTACCAGTCACTACTATTCCCGTTTATTAAACGTCAATAGCATCATCATAGACCATCTTGGAAGAATCAATTTGATGTAGATAGCCTTTTGGGGGCTTCCTTCAACTGCGTAGGAAATAATAGCTAAACTGGCATTGCACCGTTAACCATTGTGTGTTCACCTCATCGAGCCCTTATTATGGCAACCTTTACGACTTGCGGCGAAAGCTCCTCATCCCCTTGGCACAACTCGTGTTTGACTGTACCAATAATAGTAGAATCGTTAGGCCGACTGAATGTGCTGAACATTTTCGTAAATGTGTTTCTCTCTTATTCTTATGTCAGCACAAAATCAACGGATCGTTATTTAGATTACTATGGTTATAAAATCATTTAGCACTAAGTCCCTGTGCCAGCCCATCTGCGACACCGTTTTCATTGAGCGAAAGCTCAAACTCGTCGAAGGACTGTCCAACTTCAGTTGATGGGCGATGAGTTAGCAGTGAGACTGCCACGACCGCTACACTTGCCGCAATAAATCCGGGAACAAGTTCGTAAAGCTCAAATATTCCTCCATCGACTTGCTTCCACGCGACAACAGTAATACCACCAACAAGGACTCCGGCAAGCGCGCCAAATTGATTCATGCGCCTCCAATAGAGTGAAAACAACAGCGCCGGTCCAAATGCAGCGCCAAATCCGGCCCATGCATAAGACACCAGACCAAGCACTGAACTCTCGGGATTCATCGCCAACGCCAGAGCGATCACAGAGACGCCTACCACTGCCAGCCGTGCCACGATAACAACCTCTTTTTGGCTTGCTTCTTCGCGAAACAAGGTACTGTAAAGATCTTCGGTAAATGCCGATGAAGACACGAGTAACTGCGAATCAGCGGTGCTCATGATGGCCGCAAGAATCGCCGCAAGTAAAACGCCAGCGATGACTGGATGGAAGAGCGCGTCGACCAATACCATAAACACTTTTTCCGGGTCTTCAATGCCTCCGGCAATGTTAAGGTCCACATAAACTCTACCGGCCAGCCCTACACCGAGAGCGCCCAGCATACACAAGATAGTCCAGCTAATGGCAATGCGCCGTGCTTCGGGAACGTCCTTACTCGAACGAACCCCCATAAAACGAGCCAAAATATGCGGCTGGCCAAAGTAGCCCAACCCCCATGCCAGCAATGAAATAATGGCAATAGCAGACAGAGGCGTACCCTTAATATCGTTCCAGAATGTTAACAATTCAGGGTTTTTTAGTTGTAGTGAATGTATAGCTTCACTGGGACCACCCACCATTTCAATGGCGACCAGGGGTACATACATCAGGGCTGCCGCCATCAGTAGCCCTTGAATTAGGTCGGTCCACGATACGGCAAGAAATCCGCCAAGAAAGGTATAAAACACGACGCAAATAGTACCGATCACTACCGCCATCTGGTAATCCATTCCGAAAACTGTAGCAAACAGCTTGCCTCCTGCGACAAGTCCAGCGCTGGTATAAAACAAATAAAACAACAAAATAAACACTGCAGAGACAACTTGTAGAGCTTTAGTATTGCCGCCAAAGCGATTTGCAAAAAACTCGGGCAGAGTCAGCGAATCCTTGGCTAAAGAGCTATACACGCGCAACCGTTTAGCAACAAACAACCAGTTGCAGTAAGTTCCCACGAGTAATCCCGCTCCTAGCCAGAAAGACTCGACACCAGCGATATACGCATAGCCGGGAAGGCCGAGCAACAACCAACCGCTCATATCGGAAGCACCTGCCGACAATGCTGAAGGCCAGGGGCCCAAAGAGCGCCCTCCAAGAAAGTAATCAGCAGAACTCGCGGTGCGTCGTGAAGCGTAAATACCAATAGCCAAAATTACACTCAGGTAGACGCCAAAGGTAATGACAACGGCAGTGTTTTCTTCAAGCATAGTGACTCCTCTATAGTTATTTTTAGTTATGTTCAATTATTCAATGACCGTAGTGGTCTTACAGCGCCTAACCGGAGCCTGTTCTTTTTCAATCTAATGACGGTTGTCTGAGCGCGTTATTGTCAATAAATTCGGAACAAACTGCTTTAAAACACGAGATGACTCATATCCAATACCAGCACTTTCAATATAAAGTGTATGACCTGATTCGCTAACACTTAAATGCCGATATAAACTTTACTCACTCTATGATTCAGACTTCCTTGTAATTTTGAGTAGAAACGATGACTAAATATCAGCGCCAAACAATTGCCATGACGGTATTAATCTTGTGGGTTACTGCCTGTGCAGTAGCGTTCTGGTGGTTCCAGTTTCGACACATTTCTGCTTTCGACGAACACTTGGCAACGTTTTCTGGTAGCTCATTGTCTGACACCAAAGTATACCCTGAAACAGGAGGCGCGCTGGTCGTTCATTTTGTCGATCCGTTTTGTCCTTGCAGCCGTTTTAGTACGTCACACATTGAAAAACTTGAATCTAGCTATTCAAAGACTGCAGAATTTATCGATCTAAACTCTACCCCAGTTAAAGACGAGCGCGCACGACGATTAAAAACTCTGC
>JBLHNZ010000320.1:0-5060 GCA_047623245.1 Oceanicoccus sp.
TCTGCAACTCAATACACTAAGCTTATCGATGGTACATCGAAAATTATTGCTCTGGACGTGCTAGAAAATAATACTCTCGAATCTGCTGATCTGGTATTGCCTAGCGCCTCCTATATGGAATCAGAGGGAACCTTGATCAGTAGTGAAGGCCGGGCGCAGCGTCATTACCCCGTCATGAATCCACTGGACGATCGTATGGCCAGCTGGGAATGGTTGTTAACTTTGGCGAAAACGACTGGCAATACAAACGTGTCGACCATGCAGAGTTTTGACGATGTGGTAGAAGCCTGTGCGCAGAGTGAAAATAGTTTGGCGGCACTGTCTAGTGTCGCTCCCGACCACAATTATAGAAATCACGGTTTGAAAGTTCCCCGTCAGACGCATCGCTATAGCGGTCGCACAGCCATGCGCGCCGATATTTCCGTACATGAACCACAGCAGCCTATCGACGCAGAAACACCGCTGGCGTTTAGCATGGAAGGATTAAGTCGCGACGAACCGGCAGCACTGAAGTCATTCTATTGGTCACCTGGCTGGAACTCGAATCAAGCGGTTCAGAAATTTCAAGCTGAAGTTGATGGGCCTCTGCACGGTGGTTCTAACGGTGTGAGGCTTTTCGATCCAAAAGACAACAGCATTGCTGAACCAGCGCCTGCAAGTTCAGAACAAACCACAGTTCACGATTTTGAAGAAGGGAAGTGGCAACTTATTCCTATTTATAAAGTTCACGGTAGTGACGAGCTTTCTGTCCGTACCGAAGAGATTAGCGAGCTCGCCGGTGAAGCTTTTATCTCCCTTGGAAAAGTTGTCGCGGAAACACTGGGAGTGCGTAGCGGCGATGGTTTACTCGTCTCGTCGGACCACAATGGCTCGAAACACACCTTGTCTTTGGAGGTGCGGTTACTGAGCAGAGTGGCAAAAAACTGCGTTGGATTCAGCGCTGGTTTTGAGGAAACACTATCACTGCAACAAGGTGATTTGGTGTCCTTGAAAAAAGACGATAATTGGCAGCGTTTAAACCCGCAGATGATTGCGAGTGATAGAGGAGGTCGGAATGTCTGAATTGATACCTGTTTTACTCGCCTTAAGTATCCTTGTCGGCGGTATTGCTGGTGCGGCAATTTTAACATGGTGGGAACGGCGTCTGCTGGGCTTCTGGCAAGATCGTTTAGGGCCTAATCGTCTTGGTCCATTTGGTATCGGCCAGGTGGCAGCTGATATGATTAAGTTGTTGTTTAAGGACGACTGGGTGCCGCCTTTTTCCGACAAAGTCGTTTTTATCTTTGCACCAACGGCTATAGTCGTGGCAATGATGATGGGGTTCGCCGTAGTGCCAATCGCACCCGGTGTAGTCATCATCGACGTCAATATTGGGTTATTGTTTTTCCTTGGAATGACGTCACTTGCCGTATATAGCGTGCTGTTAGGCGGTCTTGCTTCCAATAATAAATATGCCCTGCTTGGAGGGCTACGCTCTGCAGCGCAAATGGTCAGCTACGAAGTGTTCATGGGTTTGTCCTTAATGGGCATTGTGATGATGACCGGTAGTTTTAGTTTGGTCGATATTGTCGAGGCACAAAAGGATGTATGGTTTTGTTTCTCCCAATTTCTCGGGCTGATCGTTTTTCTTATTGCTGGAATTGCTGAGAGCCACCGCTTGCCTTTTGATTTACCAGAGGCTGAGCACGAACTCACAGCCGGCTTTCATACAGAATATGGCGGCATGAAGTTCGCGATGTTTATGTTGGGCGAATACCTTGGGCTTATTTTGATTTCCTGCATGATCGTCACGCTATTTTTTGGCGGTTGGCATGGCCCCATTTTAATCGGTAGCTGGCTTCCACCGGTTGTATGGTTCGGACTCAAAGTATTTTTTGTCATTAACTTTTTTGTACTTTTAAGAGCAGCAATACCAAGGCCGAGATACGATCAGCTAATGTCTCTCGGCTGGAAAGTCATGCTACCGATTACGTTATTAAATCTGGTTGTTACCGGCGCGGTATTACTGTGGATGGAGGGGGTTTGATACGATGATTAGTCAGCTACGCACAATATGGAGGGTGCTACAACATACGTTTACGAAAGCGGAAACCGTTCAGTACCCCGAAGAAAAACCGTATCTGGCGCCGCGTTATAGGGGGCGCATAGTATTGACCCGTGATCCAGACGGTGAAGAGCGCTGTGTTGCTTGTAACCTCTGCGCGGCGGCGTGCCCTGTCGATTGTATTGCGCTACAACAAAATACCCGGGAAGACGGCACTTGGTATCCCGAATTTTTCCGCATTAATTTTTCCCGGTGCATTATGTGTGGCATGTGTGAAGAGGCTTGCCCTACCTATGCAATTCAACTCACGCCAGATTTTGAAATGTGCGAGTACGATAGACAAAATATGGTTTACGAGAAAGAACATTTATTAATTAACGGCGTCGGTAAATACCCTGATTATAACTTTTACAGAGTATCGGGACTCCAGACTTCCTATAAAGACAAAGGTGAAGCCGAGAATGAAGCCGAACCGATTAATGTAAAGAGCCTCTTGCCATGAGTACAAAGAAGATCTACGTGCATAACTTTTTCCTAGCCAAAACAGCGAGCGTTAGGGCGGGAGTATTCAACATAAATAGAGGAGCCGGTTTATGTTAGAGATTGCACTGTTTTATGTGGCGGCAACGGTCGCGCTGGCAGCGACGGTTTTGGCTATGACCAGAACCAATGCGATTCATGCGCTGATATATCTTATTGTTTCGTTGTTAGCCATTGCGGTCATATTTTATTTGATAGGGGCAGCCTTTGCCGCGGCGTTAGAGATAGTTATTTATGCCGGTGCGATAATGGTCTTGTTCGTCTTCGTAATAATGATGCTTAATCTAGGTGAAAAAGGCGATCAGCGAGAACGGCAATGGTTACGCCCGTCAGTTTGGTTTGGCCCGGGTTTTCTAGCATTAATTCTGTTTGCGGAGCTTTTGTATATGTTGAATGGTGTAGAGGGACCGGCATCTACCAAAGCAGTCTCGGCAAAGGAGGTTGGGCTAACGCTGTTCGGCCCTTATGTTCTAGCTGTCGAAATAGCGTCCATGTTATTGCTGGCAGGATTAGTCGGGTCCTTTCATTTAGGGCGTCGATACCTTGAGAGGGAAGAGTAATGGAAGGTCTCAATATTCCTTTCAATCATATATTACTGGTGTCATGCCTATTGTTTAGCATCGGATTATTGGGATTAATGATTCGGCGCAATATTATATTCATCTTGATGTCATTGGAAGTCATGCTTAATGCCTCGGCGTTAGCCTTTGTTGCAGCTGGTGCGCACTGGGGACAGGCCGACGGACAAGTCATGTTTATGTTAATACTTACCGTGGCAGCAGCTGAAGTTGCAGTGGGTTTAGGTTTAGTATTACAAGTTCAGCGGCGATTTAAGTCTCTGGATATGGATAGCGCCAATCGAATGCGAGGATAAGAATAAGAATGAGTGATTTAATTTGGCTGATTCCTATAGTACCGCTGATAAGTTCAATCGCGTTGATGTTATTGGGAGACAAACTCCCCAAAGCGTTGATAGCCATTTTAGGCTCCGGTTCGGTTGGCGTCTCCGCATTAATAACCTTGCTCTTTGCCGTCGGGTTTCTCAATAATCCAGAAGTTATTCAAGTGACTTATTGGACCTGGATTGAAGTGGGAGATTTTGCACCGACAGTCGCGTTTTATCTCGACGGATTAACACTGGTTATGATGTCAGTTATTACCGGTGTTGGATTTTTGATCCATTTGTTTTCGACCGAATTCATGGAAGAGGACGTTAGTTATGCACGGTATTTTGCGTATCTGAATATGTTTGTCGCGGCCATGTTGATTTTGGTAATGGCAGACAACTTACTGTTGTTGTATTTGGGTTGGGAAGGCGTAGGTGTATGCAGTTACCTGTTAGTGGGTTTCTGGTATCAAAACCCGAGCAATGGTCAGGCTGCGAGAAAAGCGTTTATCGTGACTCGAATTGGCGATACCGCTATGGCGTTAGGGCTTTTTCTACTTTTTTCAGAGCTGGGAACGCTCGATATTCAGGCCATGGGTGAAATCGCCAAAACAAAGTGGGCCACCGGCGATACAATGCCAGTGATAGCCTGCCTGCTATTACTGGGAGGTGCGGTGGGCAAATCGGCTCAATTACCCCTACAAACATGGTTGCCGGATGCGATGGCTGGACCTACTCCGGTTAGCGCGTTAATCCATGCGGCGACGATGGTGACAGCGGGGGTATATCTCATTGCAAGAACGCACGAGCTATTTCTATTAGCCCCGCCGGCGATGATGACTGTCGCTGTTGTCGGTTTAGCGACGTCACTCATGGCTGCTTTTACCGCGATGACGCAGCACGATATCAAACGGATTCTGGCTTATTCGACGATTAGCCAAATTGGTTATATGTTTTTGGCTCTCGGTGTCGGTGCTTGGGGCGCTGGTGTTTTCCATCTGATGACACATGCTTTTTTCAAGGCATTATTGTTTTTGGGGTCGGGTGCCATTATTCATTGTCTACATCACGAGCACGACATATTCAAAATGGGTGGACTGCGTACTCGGTTACCCGTCGCATTTTGGAGCTTTATGATAGGTTCGGCGGCCTTGGCGGCACTACCCCTAACCTCCGGATTTTTCAGTAAGGACCAGATTTTACTGAATGCCTATCAGCTTCCCGGCGCAGGTCCCTGGCTATGGTTTGGTGGGTTGGTCGGGGCACTGCTAACGGCAATTTATAGTTTCAGACTCGTTTTTGTCGTATTTTATGGAGAAGCCAAAACAGAGCCGGATAAGGTGCCCGGCAAGCGTATGGCTATACCACTCATTCTATTATGTGTTCTTGCTCTTGTGGGCGGCTTCTTCACAATCCCTGTTGCGGGTGTCTTCCCCGATACGGGCGAACATCACCCTGCTATGTGGGTGGAAGCGGTCTCAATTGCTGTACCGCTTCTTGGTGTAGCCATTGCCTATTTCATATTTCTTTCGAAGCAACTGAATATCGACGGTGTAGTTAACTCATCTATTGGGCAAACCCTTAAACGTT
>JBLHNZ010000321.1:0-5040 GCA_047623245.1 Oceanicoccus sp.
GCATGGCTTCTGTCAATTTGACTATACGTTCCGTCGGCGCGGTCGCCGAATAACGTATAGCTAATGGTTACTTGTCCATCGTGTTGGCCAACATTCCACTGGTATGCGTTGGGCCGTGTAATCGGCAGAGAATCCCCTTTACTATCTACAGCACTGACGTGATAAACATTCTTCGCAAATTCATGTAAAGCATAGCGGCCAGGGGAAGATCGGCTCATCATCACCTCCAGCGTGGGTGATTTAATGTCACTAAAAGTGGCCGAAATTCTGGCTTCGTGATGAACTGCATTTTCGAATGATGCGTTATAGATGGTTGCATTGTCTGCGAAAATGAATGGCGCAAATGCGAACAAAAAAAATGTCATCGCCGTTTTCATGAAGTTTCCTCAAGTGATGCTGCAAATGGGCAAGTGTGACGCGTTACGCTGTTAGGCAGTGACAACTCAATTGATAGGTGAATGTAGCTGACGAAAGTTACAAGGTTTCAGCATTCAAAGTATCAAATATCTTAAAGAAGGTCTGCTTATAACTTTATCAATCTTTTATTTTACTTAGATAGTGGTTAATCTTGGAGCACCGAAACACAAAACAGTAGTTGGCCATGATATGAAGCGGACTTTAAAAAACCATACCCCATTCAATCGGGTTCGCTTATTTTTGATTCATTGCGTAGTTTATCTTATGGCTTGTTCTGTCGTTCAGCAAGAGCCAGTGCAGTTCGATGCTCCTGTGTTTTCCGTTCGGTATGATACACCTTTTTCCAGTCGTCCCGATATTGCCGGAGTTGAGGAGATCCATCAGCTATCTTTCTCACAGCAACAGCATTTCCTCAGTTATTTTCACGACTATAGAAGGAGGAAAGTTCCTTCTCATGAGCGTGTGGCTAATTATCTGGAAAATTTTGTCGATGAATTCAGATATAGGAATGAGACCTATAGTGCGGCACAAACATTAGCTCTTTCTCAGGGGAATTGTTTGTCTCTTGCCATTCTCACCACCGCATTAGCGAATTTAGCCAACATCGAAGTGGGTTACCAATTGGCAGATTCCATTCCTGTATTTAGTTTTAGTGATAATGTCGTATTTAAGGGAGTCCACATTCGAAGTAAGCTGTACGATCCGACTTTTTCTCCCGAAGATGGCAGGCTTTATATGAGTCGTCCGGGTCTTCGTATCGATTATTTTCCTAGCGGCTCCGAGCGTTTTATACGTAATGTTTCAAAGAATGAGTATGTCGCGAGGTATTATCTCAATCTAGCTGCCCTTGCGATTCTGAAAAATGAGTATTCTCGGGCCTATTGGCTTACTGTCGAGTCTCTGGATTTCGCGCCAAGGAACAGTGACGCGTACAACTCCCTGGGTATTATCTATAGAAGGGTCGGAGAAACGGCAAAAGCAGAGGAAATTTACCGCTATGGAATCGACAAGCTGGCTGGGAAACTGAGTCTGTTAAAAAACTACAGAACACTACTCGCTTTGCAAAATCGCGATGACGAAGTCAAGCTAATCACCGAAAAAATTAACGCTATAGATGACCCCAACCCTTTCGGGTTGATTCTCGCAGGAAAAGAATCCTATGACGAAGGACAATATATCGACGCGATAAAATTCTACCGCAGGGCACTAGAAATGGCGCCCTATATCCATGAAGCTCGGTTAGCGTTGGCCCAATCGTATTATCAAACAGGCCAATTTAGCAAGGCGCAAATGCAAATGCAGACCGCGATAGAATCTGCACAAGATTCGTCGGCTCGCAGGCTTTATCAGGCAAAACTCATGTCATTAAACTCTAAAATCGATTAGGATGCGTTGCAACATTACGTGTCACTTGCTGAGTTTAGAAGTTCTATTATTTTGATTCTACCAATATTATTATTATCGATCGTCGGCTAGTCTGGTGAATTTTTGACACAATTGATCGTTTTATGAAAGCCCCCTTCATATTTTATTGTCACTCATTTAGATAACGTCGTTAACCCGATCTCTGAGACATTATGCGCTACAGTTATCTCTTCGTGTTTCTTTGCGTTCTGCTGTTTAATGTTCAGCCGCTCGTTGCTGGGCCGGTTGCCGTAGGTGTGACGCATTTGCCTCCATTTTATGTCGTTGAGCCCGATGGCAGGGTATCTGGCGTACTCGCTGATCTGATTAAGAGGACCTTAGAAGAAGCTCAGTTGCCCTATGTTGTTGAGCGGACGAATCGATTATTTGCTCGACTACAAAGAGCCCATTTCCAGCGTTATCGAGCACCACCAGACTGATCTCATTCACCATCTGACCCTGCAGAGTTTTACGATGTTTTTCACTGTGTCGACCGCAATTCCAAATGCCAAAAAACTAATGAGAACTCTCGAAAACAGTTATCAAAATATTAAGTGAAATGGTAGTGTGCTTTCTTGTTAATGCTGGATGTTTCCTATTCGACGAAGAATTTTAGGCCTTCAAAGGGCGTGTCTTAGTAAATAATTGCGTTGTCTAGGAAAGTAATTATCATTCGATAATAGTCTCAGTAAAACTGGCTGGTGGATAGATTTAAGCGTTCGTCTCACAGGTATGGTCTGATGCAATGGCTGTCGGTTGATCGAATTTCCGAAGGGGAACTAAAAGCAGTGCGAGGACTAGCGTGAAAGTGTGTCGTGTTCAATTTTCCAAATTGTGGGTTTGCCTGTTCCTGGTTTTTTGTGGAAATACTTCGGCTACGGAGCCGCCAACACTAAATATCGTGGACATAATTTCTCAGGAAACGTTTTCAACCTATAAAGACCTCAATGACTTCATCGAAAGATCTCCTAAAGTGACTGTTGCGGTTCGAGCGACAGAAAATGATAAAAAAAGTTATGGCAAGCAGGTCGCGAAGTCGATAACCGGATCGGATTGTGATCGAAATGGCACGCTTGACGATACGGCAGCCTTTACAGCCACTTTCTATAAACTATGGTTAGCGTACAAACGTTAAAAGTGTCTTTTCAGTTGGCAGCATCGAATAGGGCGCTGTTGTTCTAAATTGGACCTATCAAAATAGTGGAGTCTAACCGAATGAGTGATTATCGGAATAGGTTGCCGCAACTGTCGGGCGATATCTACCTGACTGATGCCGGTCTCGAAACAGATCTCATATTCAATCGTGGAATTGCTATCCGCGAATTTGCCGCTCATACTTTATTGTCTGAGAAACGTGGGCGCGATGCTCTCGCCAGTTACTTTAGAGACTTTCTTTCGCTTGCAAATAGGCACGATGCCGGATTTATATTAGATACGCCAACGTGGAAAGCTCACTCTCACTGGGCAGGCGACTTGGGTGCGACGGATTGTGAATTGCGGGACGCTAATACCGAGGCCGTTGAATTTGTCTCAACAATCAGACAAGAGTTTTCAGTTAACAATAAACCCATTGTCATTAATGGAGTCATTGGGCCCAAAGGCGATGCCTACGCGCCGGCCGATAGAATATCGGTACAAGAAGCAGAAAACTACCACGCAAAACAGCTCGCGTGGTTGGTGGGCACTGAAATAGATATGCTGACGGGGATGACCTTCACCCAGTC
This sequence comes from Oceanicoccus sp., assembly GCA_047623245.1. Classification (GTDB taxonomy): domain Bacteria; phylum Pseudomonadota; class Gammaproteobacteria; order Pseudomonadales; family Dasaniaceae; genus Oceanicoccus. The sequence continues at coordinate 3,546 of JBLHNZ010000321.1, forward strand.
TGACGAGGCAGTTGGCATAGTTCGCGCGGCGCAAAATGTCGGCCTACCTATCGTTATTTCGTTTACTGTTGAAACCAATGGTTGCTTGCCGACCGGTCAGTCTCTCGGTGCAGCTATACAGTCAGTGGACCGACAGACGGGCTCCGGTGCGGCCTATTATATGGTTAACTGTGCCCACCCAGATCATTTTGCCGATCAGTTCAAAGGACATGAGTGGTCACGCCGTATTAGAGGCATACGTTGCAACGCTTCCCGATTGAGCCATAGAGAGCTGGATGCGTGTGCGGTGCTCGATGCCGGTGATCCCGATGAACTGGCCGAGCAATACAAATTGTTGGTTACCAATCTTCCTTGGCTAAATGTTTTTGGTGGTTGCTGTGGCTCTGATTTGCGTCATATTGCCAAGATAATAAAAGTGCTTGGTACTAATCGATAGGAAGAAAATCGATTTTCTTGGTTTAACAGTGGTTCAAATTACGTAAAAACACTTATTAGATCGCGTAATGGTCCTTATTTTTTTTTATTGCTGCAGTGATATTCTGAATTCACTGACTTAGCGAACACTTACATTAATGTAAACAAATCAAAAAAACATAACCACAGACACTGAAGAGGAATAACATCATGATTAAGGTAACTGCTTTTGTATTATCTGCTGTTTTGTTTTCTGGATTGACTCAGGCCTGTGCAAAACCTGAAGCACCAATACTTCCAGACGCTGCGACTGCGGTAACTGCTCAGATGGTTAAAGCCAAAAATGATGTGCAGGCCTATATGACTGGGGCAAATACCTACTTAGAGTGTGTCAAAAACGATTTTAAACATAATCGTATGATTAAATCGATGAAGAAAATTGGTAATGAATTCAACGTTGCTGTTCGTTCTTATAAAGAGCGTATGGCCAACAGTTAAGTTAGTATCTGACGGTGTGAGGGGATCGCTCTCTGACCTAGAAATTTCCGGAGTGTTTGCCTCGTTTTACGGGGCTTATTTTTTTCTCTCGATAATCTACATTTCCGTAGCAGTTTTCAATATTACGCCATGTGCAAATATTGTTGCGTTAGATGCCGGTTTCTATTCATGTTTACGGCAGGCAGACGTCTTCACGTCGAGCTTGGTAGTAGCTTATCGATATTTGGCCTTCAGCCATTTCCCGGTTTTCGCAAATGCCTCTGCGATCCTTAACCAAATAGTATTGCCGTGTAACGTTACGATTTTTAAGCCAGCGAGATAGCCCAGGTAGACGACAACTAGCCATATCCAGCCATTGTCAATCTCTACATAGTCGCGAAGGGTTTGAAACCACAAAAATGCAGCGACCATATTCATGACCGAGTTAATGATAAAACTAATAATAAGATCGAAACTAATACCTGAAAACCAGTTATTAGAAAAGAAGATATTTTCGAGGAAGTTCCAGATTTCTATGATCTCGACAATAAGATAAGTCAGAATGGCCATCGTGCCGTAGAATCCTCCCCCAAAAAACATGACC
>JBLHNZ010000322.1:0-5027 GCA_047623245.1 Oceanicoccus sp.
GCCAGCAAAAAAAATCCACCCCAGATGGATGTCCTCATAATAGCAGTATTTCCTGTGGTAATTGCCGGTTGGGATCTATTTGCTTGCCGCTCGCTCTTGAAGATGATGATGTCGTTAAGCTAGATGAGATTGTTCGCCGTGGCCGGCCTTTGCAAAAAAATGAGCATTTGTATCGCGAGAGAGACGAGTTTTGTTCCGTATACGCCGTGCGCGCAGGAGCTATCAAGGCCTATCATATTACTGGTGATGGCGAGGAACAAGTGACGGGTTTCTATTTCCCTGGCGAAATTATAGGTATGGATGGTATTGCTAAAGGTAAATATGCTTGTTCTGCCAAAGCGCTTGAAACGTCTGCAGTTTGCGAAATACCTTTCCACAGACTCGAAGAATTAAGCTCCATGGTACCGAGTATGCAGCGCCATTTTTTTCAATTAATGAGTCAGGAAATAACGACTGACCAGAAGCTCATTACCCTTTTGAGCAAAAATAGTGCCGAAGAGCGAATCGCTTCTTTGTTGATAAGTATCTCTGCTCGCAACGCGCGCCGGAAGTTATCTGAGACACATTTTCGGTTGCCGATGTCGCGTACTGATATCGGTAATTTTTTGGGGTTGACTGTCGAAACAGTTAGTCGCGTGATTAGCCGCTTTAATAAGCAAGGTCTAATATCTGTAGATAGTAAGGAAGTTGTTCTTTTGGATTTAGAAGGGCTAAAGGAAACGGCCAACATAAAAACAGATTACTAGTTTCAAATAATCGAATCTTAAGAGCTCGTGCTTTAAAAAGTAGCGAGTTCTTTTTTTTGGTATTTCTCCGCTCAAAAATCCATTTTATTCGCGCGAGTTGATCTAGGTCATTTTTTACGAAGATTTAGATATTCTGCTATAAATATTCAATCGGGCTTAAATGCTTTCCTGTTAATATCTTTAAGTTCTAATGATGGGCTTAGTGACCAATAAATTCGCTCTTTTATAATGGACTCTTCTATGAATCAACCTTTTGAGCATCCTGTTTACAATTATCGGGTTGTGCGTCAGTTTACTGTAATGACCGTTATTTGGGGCATTGTCGGCATGTTGGTAGGTGTGTTGATTGCCGCTCAGCTGGTTTGGCCTGCTTTAAATTTTGATACGCCTTGGTTAACGTTTAGTCGCTTAAGGCCTCTTCATACCAATGCGGTAATTTTTGCATTTGGTGGTAGTGCGTTGTTCGCTTCGTCGCTCTATGTCGTACAAAGAACCTGTCAAGTGAGGCTGATTTCAGATTCTCTGGCCGCCTTTGTATTTTGGGGTTGGCAGTTAGTGATTGTACTAGCCGCGATAACATTACCCCTGGGCATTACCAGCTCAAAGGAGTATGCAGAGCTCGAGTGGCCGATCGATATCTTAATTACGATTGTTTGGGTGGCCTACGCGATTGTTTTTTTTGGCACTATTACAAAACGGAAAACAAGTCATATCTATGTAGCGAATTGGTTTTTTGCCGCATTTATTATAACGGTAGCGATTCTCCATGTGGTTAATAGTGCCGCTTTACCAGTCAGTATGACGAAATCATATTCCGCCTATGCTGGAACAACTGACGCAATGGTACAGTGGTGGTATGGACATAACGCTGTTGGGTTTTTCTTGACGGCAGGCTTTCTGGGCATTATGTACTATTTTGTGCCCAAGCAAGCTGGCAGGCCAGTTTATTCCTACCGGTTGTCAATTGTACATTTCTGGGCACTGATAGCTATTTACATTTGGGCAGGACCACACCATCTTCACTACACGGCCTTACCCGATTGGGCTCAGAGCCTAGGTATGGTCATGTCGTTAATTTTGTTAGCGCCGAGTTGGGGCGGAATGATTAATGGGATGATGACGCTCAGCGGTGCTTGGGACAAACTAAGAACCGATCCGATATTACGGTTCCTAGTTGTGTCATTATCTTTTTACGGAATGTCGACTTTTGAAGGCCCCATGATGTCGATAAAAACAGTCAATGCGTTATCACACTACACCGACTGGACTATCGGCCACGTTCACTCAGGAGCACTGGGCTGGGTGGCGATGGTTTCGATTGGCGCGATTTATCATTTGTTACCGATCATGTTCGGGAAAAAGCAAATGTATAGCATCGCGCTTATCAACGCACATTTTTGGATGTCCACAATCGGTACCGTTCTCTATATCACTTCAATGTGGGTTAACGGGATTTTACAGGGCCTGATGTGGCGAGCTTACAATAACGATGGAACGTTGACCTATAGCTTCGCTGAAGCTGTTGAAGCCAGTGGGCCAGGGTACATCGTTCGACTTATTGGAGGCCTGATTTTCTTTTTGGGAATGCTCGTGATGGCCTACAACATGTGGCAAACATCTCGTGTCAACGAATCGGAAAGCAGCGAAAACAGTTTAGCACTGGCGCAACCCGTTTAGCTGTCGTCATAGGAGAGATAGAATGAATCACGACTTTGTCGAAAAAAATATAGGTAAAATGCTGGTATTGATTGTGGTCGCAATCAGTTTTGGCGGGTTGGTAGAGGTCCTGCCTTTGTTTTTCTTGAAACAAACAACCGAGCCTATCGATGGTTTGATGCCGCTTACTGCGTTACAGCTCGAAGGACGAGATATCTATATTCGCGAGGGCTGTAACAATTGTCACTCTCAAATGATTCGCCCGCTCCGAGCGGAAACCGAGCGTTATGGCCACTATTCTGTTGCCGGTGAATTTGTATACGATCACCCTCACCTTTGGGGTTCTAAGCGCACGGGACCAGATATTGCCCGCGTTGGCCAACGCTATAGCGACGACTGGCATCGTGCGCATCTTCGTGACCCACGAAGCGTTGTTCCAGAGTCAAACATGCCCGCTTATCCATGGTTATTTGATAACAACCTGAGTGGCGATGATACGGCCAAAAAGATGAGCGTGCTCCAGACCTTAGGGGTTCCTTATAGCGACGTAGATATTACTGGCGCAAAGGCAGCAATTAAGGGAAAAATGGAAATAGATGCCTTGATCGCCTATTTACAGAACTTAGGCGTTTTACTCAAGCACAAACGTTGAACTTACGATTTAACTAACCACAAGCGGTAGGCATTTGCTAGGAGATACGGTAATGGATATTAATACCTTACGAGGTTTAGCTACGGTTTTTGCTATGGTCGCGTTTATCGGAGTGTGCCTATGGGCCTACAGTAGTAGGCAAAAAAAAGGTTTTGATGAAGCGGCAAACCTGCCCTTTGCCGATGAAATTGATGAAGAGTAGGGTGTGATTTTAAGTCGGGCATAACTTTACAAATGAAAAAGATTGATAGAGTGAGACACTAAATGAGCAACTTCTGGAGTCTATGGATCATTGTTTTAACAGTGATTTCGATTGTTGGTATTACCTGGATTTTATTTGCAAATAGGAAATCAACGGGATCAGGTCCGGATAAAACCACAGGGCATATTTATGACGGGATAGAGGAATACGATAATCCATTACCGGCATGGTGGTTTAATATGTTCGTCATCACAATCGTATTTGGTATTGGCTATCTCATTTTCTATCCGGGTATGGGAAATTATAAGGGTTTACTCAATTGGACTCAGGTCAATCAGTGGCAGGCGGAAGTCGATAGAGCAGAAAAAAAATATGGTGAAATTTTCGCTCAGTATCGGGCAATGCCTATTGAGGAAGTGTCAAAGAACACAAAGGCTTTGAAAATGGGGCAACGTATGTTTTCAAATAATTGTGCGCAATGCCATGGCGGAGATGCTCGCGGTGGAAATGGCTTTCCGAATCTCACTGATGGAGAGTGGTTATACGGTAATAGCCCGGATCAAATTAAGGAATCGATCGTGCAAGGACGTTCTGGGAGTATGCCCGGATGGTTAGCTCCTTTGACAGAAGACGGTGTAATGGAAGTGAGTCAATATGTGAAGAGTTTAAGTGGTGCAGTTGTAAGTGACGGTGCAGGTAAAGTGAAGTTTCAGATGTTTTGCAGTGCTTGTCACGGTGCCAAAGGTGCTGGGAACATTGCGTTTGGAGCTCCTGATCTGACTAACGATATTTGGTTGTACGGAGGTTCTTTAGGGCAAATTTCTCATTCAATTAGAAACGGTCGCAATGGTCGAATGCCAATCCATAAAGAGCTACTGAGCGAAGATAAGATTCATCTCTTAACTGCGTATGTCTATAGTTTGTCCCACAATTTATAGAGGACAGCGAGCGGTAACGAGTGCGTCCCAGTTTTGTCTAACCTTTTAATAGTCTCTCAAATAACGGGTACGCAGTGTGTTGAACAAAAGATCTAGCCATCCTCAATCGGAAATTCCTATCCGGACGATAGCAGAAGACTTTCATCCAGTTGGGGTTGCAGAGCTGGATCTTTATCAGAAGCGCGAGAAGATATATACGCGTAAGATAGAAGGCTTTTATCAGCGCATTCGTCTTTATACAGGTTGGCCACTATTACTCGGGTATTTTTTGCTACCGTGGCTTAACTGGAGTGGTAGTCAGGCGGTACTATTTGACCTTCCAAAGCGACAATTTAATATATTTAGCCTGACGTTCTGGCCTCAAGATTTCCCTCTTTTAGCTCTGATGTTGATTATCGCTGCGTTTACACTGTTCGCGGTAACTGCGTGGATAGGCCGTGTGTGGTGTGGCTATACTTGTCCACAAACAGTGTGGACTGCGATTTTCATGTGGGCTGAACAGTTTTTTGAAGGAAGTCGCAACCAGCGTATTAAGCGTGATCAAGGCCCTTGGTCGCGCGACAAAGTGTTAGGGAAAATCGGCAAGCACGGAGCATGGATCGGAATTGCATTCCTTACCGGGTTTACCTTTGTTGGGTATTTCTCTCCGATTCGTGAAATGAGTCAAAACTTCTTTCTCGTAAATATCGTCAGCTCTGGTGACCTACGGGTTCTAAACTGGGGTCTCGGCTGGTGGGAAATCGCCTGGATCAACTTTTTCACTTGCGCGACGTACATTAACGCCGGCTGGATGCGTGAACAAGTGTGTATATACATGTGCCCTTATGCTCGAT
>JBLHNZ010000323.1:0-5011 GCA_047623245.1 Oceanicoccus sp.
AGAATTTCTTGATGAAACGATGGCCTACGGATCGTATCCGCAAACTTCGAGTAGTTTTTATCTTAGTCCCACTTATCAGTGTTCTCCGCCTGCCGTAGGTGGGTATGGACATGTTCTTGTCAATGGAAGTAGTGAGCGTTCTGCGCTAGAGGAGGAAAGCGCCCTGCCGATGGCGGCGTATCTCGCAACAATGCTCGGAGGTGCTGATTACGGACAGATCGCTGCCGCAGCTACGCGGTACCGAAACAGAAATAAATACTCAGATCAATTGTAGGGAGGGTATCTGTCTGTTGAGCAAGTTAATTAACGGAAACTCCCTGGTCCCATCGGGGAGCGCGTAGGTTTACCTATAACAAGGTAATGCTAACTTCTGATCTCGACTATAGGCAGGATGCTGGTCGATTCTCGCCGCAATATAAAAATTCTATCGTTGTCCAGTGCGTTTCCTGAAGTCGTTTCTGAACTTCACATGATAAACCCTCAGTTTTACTGGAGGGCGTTTAACCGAGAACACCTAATATGGTTCATATCGAAGAAAAATTTACGATAAAATTTTTGGTGGCCTTAATATTGGCGTGCCTCTCATTTTACTATGTGTTTGGAATGGTCACTGCACTTACGCTTGAGTTTACAGTAGACAATTTGAGTTATGTTAACCCCGTTGAAAATGCGCCAGATGAAATACAGCCCCGTGTAGCGATTCCTGCTGCTTTCGTTATGATCGTGTCCTTTTTCATGTTGCCTGCATTTATTGTAAAGAGAAAAATCGGAGACTTGAAATTATTGGCATTCGAAAAATTCCAATTTCACCATTTAGTCTGGGTGTTGTTGGCGCCAGTTATTTTTGTGGCCAATTTTCTGCTGATTTTTCAAATTCCGATATTTGACGAAAAATCCCTATTTGATAGCACTAACTATAGCAATATTGCCGTCCTCCCTTATGTGTTAGGAGTAGTTCTGTTTTCTCCTGTAGTAGAAGAGTGGTTCTTCAGAGGGGTGATTTACACTTTGTTGGAGTCCAAGTTTGGAAGCGCTAGCATCTGCGCAATCCTCACCACCATACCTTGGATTTTATTGCATCAAACAATGGTGCCGGAACAGATAGTTGCACTAATGTGCCTTGGATACATATTAGGATTGGTACGACATGTCACTGGCGCAATTTATGTTGGTGTCCTTATTCACGTTATCTACAACAGCTTGGCAATGCTATACATATAATTCCAATGTTGCTTCTAAAATAACAATAATAGGTGTCAATCTAATGCTTTCAATTTTATCCCTTGCATGTGCGCACCAAAGTAGTACCCCTGATTTACAAGGCTCTTACAGACGCCTGCCAGGTTAAATACGCGCATTACAATTAGGGCTTGTCGATTAGAAGTTAGAGTAGTCCACGAGGTATTTTAGTGTTTATGTCCAGTGCGACGCCAACTATTCACCAATCGGAAGCAGCCGAATGCGGCTTAGCATGTATTGCTATGGTGCTGGGATTCCATGGTTATAAAACAGACCTGTCAAACCTTCGACGACGGTTTCCCGTCTCATTGAAGGGAGCAACACTGGCTGGGTTGGTCGCCGTTGCCGATAAAGTAGGGTTTTCCTGTCGACCTTTACGGATTGATTTGGAAGAAATTTCTTCGTTGACATTACCCACCATATTGCACTGGGATATGAATCATTTTGTGGTATTAGTTAAACAATCCGCCGCTTATGTGATTATTCATGACCCTGCTAAAGGCAAAGTGAAAATCAGCAAAACCGAGGTTTCAAAACACCTCACCGGAATCGCCCTAGAGTTGAGGCCGGCTCCGCATTTTGAACAGAAGGTAAATATTAATCCCGTACGGTTGACTGATTTCTGGTCCCGAATTCGTGGCCTGAAGCGCAACATGATACAGGTGTTCTTATTATCAGGCTTTTTGCAATTGTTTACATTAGCAACACCTTTGTACCAGCAAATGGTCGTGGACGACGCTATAACTAAACGGGACGCCGATTTTTTACTGGTTTTGTCTCTTGGCTTTGCGTTGATGGGACTAATGAATCTGACAATTAATCATCTTCGCAGTTATGTCATGCTGTACTTTTCCAACACCCTATCTTTTCAAATGTCGATCAACCTGTTTCGGCATTTGCTCCGCCTTCCACTTGAATTCTTTGAAAAGCGTAGCATCGGTGATATTACAAGCCGTTTTGGATCGCTTGACCCCATAAAGTCTCTGTTCATCAACGGTATTGTCAGCGTTGTGCTCGACGGAATTATGGCGATTGGCACACTGGCCATGGCACTACTTTACAGCTGGAAACTAACCGCCGTTATCGTCGCTTTTCTACTAGTTGGTTTTCTAATCAACCTCATTGTCTATCCAATAAAGAAAAGAATGAGCGAAGATATTCTGAATATTGGAGCCAAGGAACAAACCAACTTTCTTGAAACGATTCGTGCCGCGCGTGCGATAAAAGTATTCGGCCAGGAAGTCGCCCGAGAAACTCAGTGGCAAAATTTGAAAGCCAATACTATAAATGCAAACCTGAAACTTGATAAATTCAATATCAATATGAGTTTTGCGACCGGGGTTATCGGCGTCGGGCAGTCTATCATCACGCTGTATATTGGCGCTCAGCTGGTAATCAGCGGACAAATGACGCTAGGTATGTTGTTCGCGTATCAGGCGTACTCAAGCCAGTTTGCAGGCCGTATGAACGCGCTAATTGATCAATATATTAGTTTTAAAATGTTATCACTGCACTTATCTCGTTTGGCGGATATTCTACACACCAAAACAGAAGTTTCTCCAGCGATAGCTCAGTTGCCCTGTGACATTGATCGCAGGCTCAATGGTAGCATTCGAGTTGCTAATCTCAGCCACCGTTATGGCGAGCATGAACCACTGGTCCTAGACTCAGTATCATTTTCCATTGAGGCAGGCGAAATGGTCGTATTTGTAGGCCCGTCAGGGGCGGGAAAGACAACACTATTGAAATTACTAATTGGTTTACTTACGCCGCAGTCGGGAGAGATAACTATTGATGGGCAAACAATTCAAGACCTTGGCATAGATATTTATCGAAACAACCTGGGAGTAGTAATGCAAGATGATCAACTATTGACAGGGTCAATCGCCGACAATATCAGTTTTTTCGATCCGAATGTCGATATCGACCGAATTGTCAGCTGTGCGCAAAAAGCGCGCCTAGACACTGATATTGAAGCGAACCCTATGGGTTACAATAGTCTCGTTGGGGATATGGGTACGTCCTTATCAGGTGGTCAGCGCCAACGTTTATTGCTGGCGCGCGCCCTGTACAGAAAACCGCAAATTCTCTTTCTGGACGAGGGTACTGCTAACCTCGACGAACAGACAGAGCAAGAGATAGTGCCTATTCTTGGCGGCATGACTAACACGCGGATTTTTATTGCCCACAGACCGGCGCTCATCCAAGCTGCGGACCGCGTTTTTTTGGTTGCGGACGGTGATGTTAAAGAGTTAAAGCCGCAACCTTTAGAAGTGGATTACGAGGTGTAATGGATTCCCTATTTAGAAAAGAGGCCATTAATAATCAGCGTACTCGTTTGTACGGCGACGTAATTCTGACTCAGCCAACCAGTTATTATGCTATTTCTCTCGTCATTATCCTGATGCTAATCCTCTGCGGATTATTCTTATGGTCACAAAACTATACACGAAAGGAATCCGTTCAGGGGTATTTGGTGCCTTCGAAAGATATATCTAAAGTATATTCAAATAAGGCCGGTATTTTGGAGCAGATATTAGTTGAATCCGGTCAAGAGGTAAAAAAGGGAGACCCTATCGCCCGTATAAGACTCGAGGGGCAAACTTTTTCCGGAGTCGGTTCCCAAGAGAATATTCGAAACTCGCTACTGCGAGAGCAAAAGAATATCAGAGAAAGACTTGAGAAAATACCGAAAAAACTGACCTATGATATAACAACACTCACAAGCCTGAGCAATGGCTATAACAGTGAACTGTTGATGTTAGAAATCGAAGCGAAGCTATATTACGAACGGCTTCAACTCAGTAAAAAGCAGTATTCATCAATTGTAAAGCTGGCACGCCACGGTCATGTATCAACGAGTAAGGTGGGCGAACGTCGCACGGATGTTTTACAAATCCAGCAAGAAATTCTTACGCAAAAGCATCAAGTTCAATCGGTAACAAATTCCCTGAACGACACTCAGCTTAAGATAAATAATCTTCCTCATCGTTACGATACTGAACGTTCAACATTGATTAGTCAGCAGGAACAGTTAATACAGCAGCTTGCAAACATGGAAAATCGATCAGGATATACGGTTTTCAGCCCGGTTGACGGTATAGTCAGTGGTGTCTATGTAAATGAGGGACGAGTTGTTTCGACGACTGCTTTTCTGATTGCCAGCATTCTCCCTGAAGGCTCCGAGCTGGTCGGTCGGTTGCTGATTCCCAGTCGGTCGTCTGGATTGATTGAGGCTGACCAGGTAGTGCGATTGCAGTATGATGCATTTCCTTATCAACGTTTTGGTGTGTTTACAGGGAAAATAGTTGATGTTTCTACTAGCATTCTTACACCGGTAGATTTCCCCAGTCCAATTCAAATTCAGGAATCCTTTTACCTTGCAACGGCGGATTTGGACAGTCAGCGAGTCAATGTAGGAGACAGAAGGATTCCACTAAAGTCTGGTATGCAATTTGTTGCCGACATTACTTTGGAAAATCGGTCATTACTTCAATGGGTTTTTGACCCGATTCTAAGCCTCAGGTCAAAATTATAGTGACGTGATTTCTTTGAAAAGTGCCACGTGGATATTTCCCCTCCTGAAAACATAAGATCAGTCGCGTTTAATGCGTCATTAATTCCGACATTAAATAGCTTGTTTGCCGTAGGGTTGGTTTCATTACCCGGAATGATGACAGGGCAGATATTGTCGGGAGTTGCTCCTGCTATCGCGGTGAAATATCAAATTGTAGTGATGGTTATGATCTTTAGTTCAGCGGGATTGTCGACG
>JBLHNZ010000324.1:0-4993 GCA_047623245.1 Oceanicoccus sp.
CTATCAATGCCTGTAGAGAATAACACTCGGCATTTTCAAGAACCTAGACTAAATCAACAAACTGCTAATTTATTTTACTAATTCCAAATGGCTAATGTCACACGCAACTTACGAAAACCGAAACGAGCTAGCCTAGCTCGCCAATGGCCTCGCCGATCGCGTTGACGAGAGAATCAATTTCAGCACGTGAAATAATGAATGGCGGAGCAATCGCTAAACAATCTCCACCATAGCGCACATAAAAGCCCTTCTCCCAACACTTCATTGCTACCTCATAAGGCCTTCTGGCTGGCTCATCAGAAAACGCTTGTAAAGTAATACCGGCTGCCAATCCGAAATTACGAATATCGGTAACGTATTGACTGCCTTTTAAACCGTGGACCGCCTCTTCCAGTATTGGCGCTATTTCTGCGACTCGAGCAACCAACTGTTCGTTTTCCAGAATATCGAGTGAAGCAAGAGCAGCAGCACAAGCAACAGGGTGGGCGGAGTACGTGTATCCATGAGGAAATTCGATCATGTATTCTGGTCCGCCACTGTCCATAAATGTATTATAGATTTCGCTGGTCGCTATCACGGCCCCCATTGGAACGGTGCCGTTAGTCAATTGCTTTGCGGTAGCCATGATGTCGGGGTTAACACCGAATGCCTGAGCTCCAAAATAACTACCACACCGACCAAAGCCAGTGATTACCTCGTCGAAAATTAGCAAGATATCATGGCTATCACAAAGCTGCCGTAATCTTTGAAGATAACCCTGTGGAGGTATGAGGACGCCTCCCGAACCGGAAAAAGGCTCCACAATCACCGCGGCAATGGTAGAAGCGCCATGCAGTGCAATGATCGATTCAAGCTCATTGGCCAAATCCGAGCCATGTGCTGGCATTCCCTTTGAAAAGGCATTCTCAAGTAGCTGTGTATGAGCCAAGTGGTCTGCCTCAATACCCTGACCATATAAAAGTCGGTTCCCAACAATACCGCCAACACTAATTCCACCGTAATTCACACCGTGATACGCTTTTTGCCTCCTTACGAAACGCGTTTTACTCCCCTGACCTCGCAAGCGCCAAAAAGCGCGAGCCATTTTTAGTGCAGTTTCAACGCTATCGGAACCAGAGTTTGTAAAAAAAACATAGTCTAATCCTTCCGGAGTCAACTCAACAATTCTATTGGCTAATTCAAAAGACAATTTGTGACCGAACTGAAATCCCGGAGAATAATCAAGAGAAGCTAGCTGCTTACTTACCGCAGCAGTAATCTCGGGACGACAATGCCCTGCACCACTGGTCCACAATCCTGACAGGCCGTCCATAACCTGACGGCCTTCCATGTCCCTGTAATAAAGCCCCTCTGCGGTATCGATCATTCTGGGGTTTTTCTTGAACTCGCGATTGCCGGTAAATGGCATCCAATGCGAATTTAGCTGAGCGGCGTTTAACCCGCCTGTTTTATCAATGTACGCCACGCAAATCTCCTACTTAACAGCGTATTCCATCGGACAACATTTATGGTCCGACGCCAAAGAGTCTTTATGTCTGTAAGAAAAATTTATCGATTTTTAGCAAGCCACACGGCACCTCGAACACCGCTGCTGTCTCCATGTTCCGCTGCCACTAATCGAGTATTTACGGTGTCGCTAAAAATGTGTTTTTTCCACAATTTGGGCACCACTTCATATGTCGATTGAATATTGGAAATACCTCCACCTAAAACAATAACGTCAGGATCCAGAATGTTAACGACTTGTGAAAGCCCATAGGCGAGTTGTCGCTGGTAGAGCTCAATCGACTGTAAAGCGCCGACTGTGCCGGCAGCAGCCTCCTGCACAACGCGTTTAGCAGACAACGTTTTTCGATTATACTTTTGGTAGGTTTTTACCAATCCAGGGCCCGACAGATACGTTTCAATACAGTTCAGACGGCCGCAATAACAAAGCCTTTCCTCAGCATCAAACTCTGTGCCTATGCCAGGCAATAAATTGTGCCCCCATTCACTGCCGATCGCATTCGGACCTACAATAAGATGGTCATTGACTACCAAACCACCGCCAACGCCCGTTCCTAGAATAACACCAAAAACTACCGATTCTCCTCGAGCCGAACCATCAATAGATTCACTCAATGCAAAACAATTCGCGTCATTGGCAATTATTACGGGTCGCTTTAAGCGTCGTTCTAAATCTCTCTGTAAATACTGGCCATTGATACAAGTAGAATTGCAGTTTTTCATCGCTCCGGTCAACGCCGAAACACTTCCTGGCGCTCCCACACCTAGGGAAAAATCCGAACCTACGCTTTTATCAATGAAAGACACTAGCTCAGAAACTGACGAAAGAAGGTGCTCGTAATTATTGTCAGGAGTCGCTATTCGTCGACGAAATAACTCTTCGCCTGTGGTCGACAGTGCGAGTGTTTCAATTTTAGTTCCACCGATGTCAATACCGACTTTAAACATACGTAGAGTTATTTACCCAAAAAAAATTCCAGATTTAAATTCCAGCTATAAAACTCGACAATGGAGTTTGACTAGAAAGCGAGTATTATCATTCAAACTACGAGAACTCCTTCGTCGAAACAGAGGCAATGACGCGCTTTAAAAAAATAGCTCGAAAAGAGCAATAATGGCTACCCAGCAAACCGCACTGCGCGAGAGCAACGCCTGCAGAGCTGATATTTCTTGCCTGCCGGAGATCCTAAAGCTCTCTTCATCGTCCGTATCTTCTTTCTTTCCTGTTGTAAAAGTAATGGCTGCTAGAGCCGACTTCTCGATAACATCAGCAACGGAATTATCTTCCCACAACGACTGCCAGTAAAATTCAAAGCTGCTAACAAAATTTCCTGTCAATGCAAAGGCTAACGCCAATAGGCGAGCGGGAATCCAGTCGAGATAATGGACCACACGCAATGCAAGCTGACTATCTTCTTCACACAATATTTCGCTGCGTGCACAATTTTGGCTAAGACGATAAGCTAGTGCACCTATTGGCCCTAAAGCCAAAAACCAGAAAATCACCGCAAACCAACGCTCAAAACCTTCGTAGAGTATTGCCGTGCGAACACATTCATGGACTGATTGATAACTTTCACCGTGGAGGCGCGAGTCGTCTCCCTTGCTTTGCTCAACGTGATCACTGGACGTACTGCCTGCATCGGCGCTCGCGCTAACGTTAGGACTAACGTAAATATCTGCACCGGGCTCGAACTCAGATTCAGATTTTAGCGTTTCTCCTAGATTCAGCGCATATTTCTTTGCCTCCGCAAAATTGCCACTACCCCATGCGTTGAGGTAACGCTGAATAGTCTCATTGAATTCTCCACGCCCTAAGCTATAAAGTAATACACCTAGATAGACAATGAAGGAAAAGAGACCAAACAACATAGTATCGACTGACCACAAAAATAGGAGTAGGAGAATACAAGGGCCGATGATTATAGCAAACAATCGCAAGCCCGATGAGTCTGTCCATGTAACGACGCTCTCAATAACTGACTGCAGCCACTCATCGCGCTGAATGGGGCCACCAGATCCCCATAGCTGAAGCAAAGCTAAAGTAATTAAAATAGTCAAAAATTCCATGATATTCCTATCGTTAATTCATAATATGCAATGGTTAAATATCACACTGACAAAGAGTGTAAATAGGCTTTCCAGTCAAATGCTGGCCCGGGATCTGTTTTTCTTCCAGGAGAAATGTCGCAGTGTCCTACAATAGTATCGACGGTAATAGAGGGCAAAAGTTGCATGATACGAAGACTTACATCAGTTAACGATCGATATTGCTCGGTAGTATACGGTTTATCATCAACGCCCTCCAACTCAATTCCTATACTGAAGTCATTGCAATTATCACACCCTTGGTAATGAGAAAGTCCTGCGTGCCATGCTCGCAGGTTAAAGGGTACAAATTGGGTGACTTCGCCCAAACGATCAATCAATAAATGCGCGGACACCTCGACGCCCTCTAAATCGCTAAAGTCGGGATGAGCATGACAATCAAGGCAATTGGTAAAAAGTTCTTCGATACACCGATTACCAAATGTTCCGGCGGGCAAACTAATATTATGAAGAACTAACAGACTGATCTCGGCGCCGACAGGGCGCTGATTACAATTGTTGGAGGGTACCCTGCGGACGTTATCTAACCATTGGTCTTTTAGAACCTTCACACTGATATACTCACTAGCTCTTCTATCGTAGAAATGAGCATTAAGCATAATGTATCAGGCTAACGGTAACAAATTATATTCAGGGTTTCTAAACGAAATTTCGGCTATTTAGGCGATATGCCTTTTTGTATCTCGAAGATTACCAATAACAGATTCGAGAGCCCGATCGAACAAAAGCCCTTCGTCCAGCACGCTAATCTCACCGCGCTTAATGTCGATAGCCAAGGACATACGAGTATGCTCCGCGACCTTCATTCCAGCACGATTCACGAAAATATATTTGCCGGTGCTGCGTATAACCGCGGCTAATCGGCAGCGGTATTTTTTGCCGTCTTCCTGATGAATTTCAACGCAACTCCCCATCGACAAAGCGGCTGATTGCAGCATTGCAGGGTCATCATCATGCAATTCAAAATCGGCACTGAGCTCCTCATCAACACTTGGAACTACCGCTACCTGGGCAACACTTTCGTCATATGTATCGTCGCTACTGTCGTCAGAACTTTCAGAGATCGACTTTTGTTCGGCGACCTTAACAGAAGAAACCTGAGCATTGTTTTTGCTAACTTGATCTTTCTCTATACTCAACTCATCAATCGCGTCCAACTGTGCGTCTAGCTCTGCATCCAGATCTTCTAGCGAAACATGCCCTTTTACATGTGCTTCGAGCATTTGATCGAGGGTTTTTTCAATATGGGTAATCTGCGTCGCTTCAGTTGCCGCCAGTGGCGCTTTATTCATCGTATTAATTGATTGCAACTGAGCAAGGTGAATCTTTTCTAGATCGGCAAACAACTGATTCATGTCAAAAGGGTTATAAGCAACAG
>JBLHNZ010000325.1:0-4991 GCA_047623245.1 Oceanicoccus sp.
CCATCGACAAGGTAGAAACGAAAAGCTACCGGGGTCGCATTTACTAAAATTGCTACTAGGGAGCTAAAACTGTCACTGTATCGTCTTGAAAAACAGGAATGTCCCTGCAATTTCTTTGAATTAGTCGCTGCTTCGCGCCACGCTAGAGGTGTGAGAATCCAGCAATGGGTACAACAACAAAAATACAAATTATGACAACAACAATACTTAGCTTCATAGCCTTCTCCGCCTATTTTACAAAGCTAAATACTAAGTGAACGCCAGGGACGGAGGTGATTTCGATGATACATGGAAAGAATTAGTGACGAGTAGCACTGCGTAGTGACCAATGGGAAGGAGTTTTGCTTGAGTGGGCCCAGCATAAGAACATAATATACTTATAGGGATTCCCCATAAGAGCAGGTAGACAACTTGAATCGCTATTTCTATCAATGCATCGCCGACCAAATGCTCACCGTCGAACGCGGCTAGACCTATTTTCTTTTTTTCTGCCTTACCGCTGTTAGCGTGCCTGTGTTGCATATTTACTTAAATGTGCAATTAAGTGGCGACGAAATGGCATGGCACATACTGCTCATTGCATCGAGGGTATTAGTGACAGCTATGCTGGTCGAACTGTCCGTTTTTTTGTTGCTGTCGGATAAGTTTGGTCAAACGCAGATAACGGTTTGGCAATTTTGGCTGGTGACGTTGACTTTTTACATCACCTGCCATCAGTTAATGGTAGGGCTACTACAAAACTTTAGCGTGGAAACAATCATAAAAACCAAGCACATTGAAGCAGGTCACGGCGACATGCAGCTGAAAGCTTTTCCTTTGGTTGTCGTTATCACTTTTATCATTACATTAATTCTCATTCAGAAGAAATTACAACAAGAGAACAGACTGTTGGAAGCCGCAACGCATTTAAGCGAAGCACCTCTCAAGCCGACAGCTGATCAGCCTCGGAAGGAAGCAGAGTATGTCCTAGTTCACGAAGGGCAAACTGTGAAAATTGAATTATCAAAAATCCTCTACATACAGGTTACCGAAAACTACTGCCATCTCTGGGTGCAGCAGGAAAAAACCCCTATCGATATATACAGCGCATGGCACTTGAAGAGGCAAAAATACAGCTTTCCGCCGATTGCTTTGTACAATGCCACCGATCTTACGTCGTCAATCTCAACTACGTATCTCAATCTAAAAAGCGAGATCGGGACGTCTATTTACTCATTAAAAATATAGATGTCGAAATACCGGTGAGCCGAAATAGAGTCACTTAGGTACGAAAATCTGTGGATCGATTTCAACATCAAGCGAACGGTATAGAGTCATCTTAGTCAATTAGGAGACATCTACGTCATTAACACTTAGGTAATTAACGTTTCATATTTTCTGGTGGAGCACTAACTTTTATTATGGTTTTTACTAGCCTATTGTATTTCTTCGCTTAGCGAACCCTCCTGCGAAACAGCATTCATTCCCACAATCTTTGTGATTAAGTACGTGTGCAAAGGCTACATTCAGGACAACCCGTGCTTTTTATTCGCATTTTATTTTTTCACCTCAACCAGTGTCATCATTCCCAGTGCTGAATGTTCGAGTAAATGACAGTGCAACATCCACTTGCCTTCGTCCACGGGAACCACACCAATTTCAACGGACCCGTCGTAATCCAGCAAGACGGTGTCTCGAAAATAGGGTTCATTGACTTTAGTGCCATTGCGGCTTAACACCTTAAAAAACATGCCGTGAATATGAATAGGATGATATAAGCCTGTTCCATTGGTGAAGCGCAGGTGGTAAAACTGCCTATGCTTTAGCGGCGTAATTTCATGCTCTCCATATTGCTTACCATTGATGACAAAATAAGCTGCTGGACCTCCATTCCACAACAACCCTAAATTTATCTCGGTGTTAAATTCGTAGGTAAAATCCACCTCGGTTTCGTGAGCGTCGTCCCAACCCGGTACACGGCCATGAGTGGGTATCTGGAAGTCATTTTTTCCGTCTACTCGGCCACTAATTTTTATACCCGCCAATATTTGCGGGCCCTCGAGAACGCCACCGCGCGCCTCTCGGTGGAAAAAACGGTTAGCCACCTCAATAGTGCTATCACCCGCCACATCATCGGGAATAGTCAGATCCACATCAATCCGGTTGCCCGGAGCGATATCGAAATCCTCTACAACCAAGGTTTGTCCTGTGAGATTGCCATCCACTGCAAAAATTTTGGCGCGCGCGCCCTTAAAATCAAGCTGATAATTGCGCGCGTTCGAGCTATTGATGATACGGATTCTGACTCTCTCGCCTGCACTAGCCGAATACTCAGGACGGTCCTTGCCGTTTATCGTGAGCAGACTACCTAAACGCCCTCCTGTATCCAGATCTTTTTTACTGAAACTGTCGTCGATGGCCCCTTGATCGTCTAAAAGCCAGTCGTCCAGAACCCAGACCCATTCTCGATCGTACACAGGGTCCTCTGGTGACTCGACGATCAACACGCCGTACAAACCTCTCTCAACTTGTTCATGAGACCTCACATGCGGGTGAAACCAATAGGTTCCACTGTCTAGTGCCTGGAATTCGTAGACGAACGTCTCACCCGGAGCGACCGGTTTTTGGGTCACCCCGGGGACGCCGTCCATGCCATTTGGCACACGAACTCCGTGCCAATGTATAGTCGTTGGCTCCGGCAGTTCATTTTTAAAAGAAACCTTGAAGCTCTGCCCTTGTTTGGCCCTCAAGGTAGGTCCGGGGATTTGACCGTTGTAAGCCCAGACGGTTGTGGCTTTTCCGTTGCCTATCTTCAGTTCTGTCGGTTTAGCCGTCAATTCGAACACCTGCACCGTACTGCTGTTTGGGGTCTGCCCCAAAAAACGATCATAAGCTTCGACGAAGTTTTGAGTATTAGCCATCGCGACTGGGCCATTGCCTAGCAGTAATAAAACGACAAAAAAACCTTGCCATTTTTGTTTCGACGAACAATCTTTCAACGGGCGCAGGCAGGTCATTTGTCTGCTTTCTTGATGACGTCTGCACATTAGCGTCGAACCCCGCGACTCGCATCTCTTATCGCTTTAAACTCCGAACCGGACTTCCATTCAGGCCAGCGCGGCGAGTTACCTAGCTCCTGAATAATTATTTGGAAGAGCTCAATGTCCTGAACGGCACCCCGTAAATCCAAATCAGCACTCCATTCGTCGCAGGTCTGGTGATAGCAGGTACTAATATAGTCTTTTATCCATTGATCACCTGCCGCTCGCCCACCATCAATGATATCCGCGCCTCCTGCAATACCCATTAACAGCAAAACAGGCACGCCTATGCGCGCCATAGAAAAATGGTCAGCGCGAAAAAAAAGCCCATTTTCAGGTAAACTTTCGGGCGTTACATAGCGGCCTTGTCTGGCTGCAGCGCGACTCAAATCGTCTTCAAGCTCACTTTGTCCTTCGCCGATCAAAATGACATCACGAGCTGGACCTGCTGTTTGTAGAATATCTAAAGTCAGGTTAGCGACTGTTTTTGCCGGAGGATATATCGGGTTTTGTGCATATAACGAAGACCCCAACAAGCCACTCTCCTCTGCGGTCCATAATGCGAATACTACGCTGCGAGCGAGTGGTGCCTGTGCTTTTAATACCCGCGCAAGCTCTAAAACGCCAGCAGTTCCAAGCGCGTCGTCATTGGCCCCCGGTCTTACGACTTTCCCCTTGGCGTCAGGGTCACCCATTCCGTAAGCGTCCCAATGCGCAGAAACCATAATACTCTCGCTTGCTCGACTCGTGCCGGGCAACAGAGCTAGTACGTTCTGGCTTTCAATAGACTCAACTTTATTCAAAAGGTTGGCACTAAAACTAACCCCCTCTAGCTCGAATGCTTGAAAACTCTCTTTGCGCGCCAAGCGACGTTGCTCTGATAGCTTCAGTCCCGCCATCGAAAACAAACGCACAGCTGCATCATCTTGTAACCAGCCTTGAAGTTTGAGCGATGTTTCTGCGCCGTCTGCTAAGGTAATTGAATAATTCTCGCCAGGTGACGACGATGCCACATTCCAACCGTAACCGGCCGCTTTGTCCTCATGGATGACTAGCGCTGCGATTGCTCCTCGCCTTGCGGCTTCTGCGAATTTGTAGGTCCACCGCCCATAATATGTCATTCGACGATTACCAAAGCGTCCCGCTACTTCTTCGCTAGGCTGCGCCGCGAAATCAGGATCATTCACAAGAAATATTGCGACTTTATTCTTAAGATCTATGTCACCATAATCATCCCAGTTTCTTTCTGGGGCACTGGCGCCAAATCCAACAAATACAACGGGAGCCTTATCTATAGATATTTGATCGAGCGATGAAGTACTACTGACTTCGACATCCAGAGCTTGCCTTAATGGCATGTGTTCCTTGAGTGATTTAAATCCGACAGAAAAAGGGGTTTGAATCTGGGTATGGTTAAGCGGCACAGACTGAGTCCATTTTCCATCTTCGCCTCCGGGAGAAAGTCCCAATTGCGTAAATTGTTGAATGAGATATTCGACAGTTTTTACTTCGCCAGCGGTACCGGGCGCTCTGCCTTGAAATTCGTCAGATGCAAGTATACGGACCGTATTCGAGATTTTCTCGATGTTAATTGTCGCGGCCGAAGCGACCGTAATCTGAAACAGCAGTATTAACTTCAATACCGTAGTTGCTGCGAGTGGTTTAATCATAATGATTGCTCTAGTGGGTCGTGCGGGGAAGTATAACTTAAATCATCATCGACGCACTGCAGCAAGCTCCGATGGCGGCATTGATTGAACTTGCGGGGCAGGCAATCTCTTTGTATTAACTTCTCTAACCTATACCGCTGGTAAGCTGAGCTTAATCGTTGCCTATACCAGTCAGTTTATTACGAAAAAAGGGCTTACAGTAAATCGGGTAAAACTAGCTCCAATAATTCTATGGATAAGATAAAAGTTACGATCAGGTCAAAGACTAAAGCAATAAGTAGTGCTATGTTGAAAAAGACCA
>JBLHNZ010000326.1:0-4941 GCA_047623245.1 Oceanicoccus sp.
TCTGGATCTTCAATACGTTCAAGGTCATTGATCGGCGATCTAAGCTCGCTGTCAGCTTGTGCTTCAGTGCCTATGCACCAACCTTCAAGAATTACCACGTCTACTGGAGAGTCGACGGGTTCCCAATCGCTTCTGGTAACACGGTCGTCTAAGGCTTTATCGAAACGTGGAACGAAGCAGGCTTGCGTATCGTTGGCTAACGTGAGTGCGTTGATAGTATCGATGGCGAGAGTGACGTCGTGTGTGCCTGGTACGCCGCGCGTGATTAAAAGTGGGTGGACAGAACGTGCCAGTTCTTTTCGTTCTGCGAGGGTCAGATAGAAGTCATCAAGGGATAGCGCGACACAGTGAAGCATGTATTCGTGGCCAAGCAAGTGTTTTAGAAACAGCGCTAAGGTACTTTTACCCGAACCTTGCGAGCCTTGCACGCCAATGATTAAGGGCGATTTCTTGTGACATCGCGCAATACTAGCGGCCAAAGGTACATACCAACGCTTTACTGTTTGAATAAAGTCGGGGGGTAGCCCCTGAGACCTGATTAGTGCAACTAGCTTTTCATGCGTCATATTAGGGCATTTAAACCGTGTTTTTTTCATCTTGATTGATGTCTGCGCCGAATTGGTGCGTTTATTATAATAGCGTCTCCACTTTGCTGCGGATGAGTGCTTTATAATGTGATAAAAGCAAGTATTGAACCAATGTGGGATGAAAGCGCATATTTAACATAGTATTGGTTTCAGGTAGGTTTGAATTAGCGTTTGTGCTACTCGGATTAATCGCTATTTTTTGCAGTTGTAAAAGACCAGAAGAATCCGAGACTCCAGAGGCCTTGCTGTTTTTACACTTTATTTCTTTGATTATTCTCGTGCATTACCCATAAGGCTTATGCAAATTAAAGAGTCTGTCCGAGCGGACAGCCGATAGTGTTTGCGATGGAAAAATCGCTTGAATGGATAGATTTTTCATCAAGCCGTGGGAAATATCGTAAGGGTGTTAGCCCCTACACTTGATTCGACACTGAACTGCTTATACCCATTATTGTGATTTTCCTCGGGCGCTAATGGGCCAGATTTCTTCTACCATTCCATTTCGGTACGGATAGTAAAAATCATAAAGATTAACCGTTGGATCACAGTGTGGCGGAATGATCGGCAGTTTGTCTCCGAGCACTATTTCTCTCGATGGATTATTAAGCTGAATTATTCCATGCTCGTCCCCTGCGAAATGATAGGTCGCGCCTTCGATATCTTTTAGTTCTGGATAAGAAGTATCTGTTGCCAGACTTTTAATGCCGGCATCTAATGTGATCAATGAGTCCTGCGGTTTGCTGATGGCTGTTGCTAAGACAAACAGGGATGGCTCGAAATCATCGAAATGAGCTCGGTTGTGCCCGCCGATATCCCGGTATTCTACATCCATAAAAACATATGATCCCGCCTGTAGGTCGGAGATTGCACCAATGCTGCTGTCGATGTTATAGGTTCCTGTGCCGCCGCCACTAAAAACGGGTACAGGAATGCCTTGTGTTTCAAAGAGACGTTTAGTGTCGATTCCCTGCTGCAATAGTCGGCCGTATTTTTCGGACCGTTTTTCAAACCCGTCGGTGTGCATACAGTTACCGATATACATCTGCAAGCCTGAGAATTTAAGGTGTGTACAATCGTCAATAATATGTCTGGCCAACGATAGCGCTTTCTCCCCAGGTGTTATTCCCGTTCGTCCCATTCCTGGATCTAAGTCGATAATAACGTGGAGATTGATATTCGCTTCGATGGCGGCAGCGTTCAGGGCGCTAGCTCCTTCTATATAGTCTACGACAACTTCAAGTTTGTTACTGTGTTTGGCTAGAGCAACGACACGATCTATTTTTTCCGAAGTCACTACAGGCGAAGTAATGAGGATTTTTTCGATGCCGCTAGCTTGCATGACCTCGGCTTCGCTAACGGTTGCGCAACATATGCCTAAAGCACCATATTCAAGTTGTTTTTTTGCGATAGTCGGACACTTGTGCATTTTTGTATGGCATCTTAAGCCCATGTTGTGCTGGTTTAGATGGTCTTGCATTTTCGTTAAATTTGATTCGAATTTGTCGAGGTCGATTATCAGGGCAGGGGTGGGTAATTCGCTCAATGCAATCGGGGTATCGAGTTTTATAGGCTCGGTTGGAAGTGAGCTGATAGAATTATACAAAAATTGTTGAAATGTCGGCATGTTAGATATCTCAGTTCGGTAGATTGGTTATTTTTATTTTCGCGCAGTCGAAGTTAATGTTAATCTTTGTTGCGGTTAACGGCTAGCATAAGGTCAGCGTTGGCGTGCATTAATTCAGTAGTTTCAACGAAGTACTTATGTTGAATGTCAATCACAGTTGTGCCGATCGAATTCGTTCGAGATTGGCTGAAACTCCTCTCAAAATACACCGGGAGTGTTCGTTAAAACTCATATTCTAAGGACGTTTTTAGAGTGTGATCGGAACCGTCTAGTCCAAAAATGAAACCAAGCTCCCAACTCAATTTCTTGGCTCCGTCAAAGGATTCTGTTCCCATGATGAGTGGCCCAATGCCGTGGTTATTTTGCCCCGTGTGAAATTCCAGGGCTGGCTCAAATCTTTTCGAGTATCGATAACGAAGTTGCAGAGCCAGTTTTGTTTCGAATTCGTTGTCTATGTAATCGCCCCATTCATAGATGGCAACAATGTTAGAGGTGCCAACCCAGCGTCCCCATTCCTTAACGGTCAATAACCCCGTTTTAACTTCCCATGATTTCTGTAGTCTAGATCGTTCTAGCTCAAAAAGTATACCCCAATCGGCACTGTATTCTCCTTGCTCGGTTAACTGCAGCTTAGACTCAATCTCAATTGCATCTATTCCAAGACTGTTGTCTTCGTTTCTCTCACCAATGAGGTAGATTTCTGCAAACCATATGTCATTGATCGATTTTCCTATTCCAAGCTTATGCAGCTGGGCATCATCAAAATCTCTTTTATTGCTTTGCGAAATTGATCGCCATTCAATTTCGGTCTCAAGAGCTTGTACGTAGGGATCGTAAATACGATCGATAACAACGCCATCGGCAAGTACATCGACGTTCGAGGCTAGTAGCACTGATAGCAATATCAGTGCGCACCTATGGTGCAAGACTTTACTGTTGAGCAAGTTCATTGACTACCACGTGTGGGGTTAGTGGAGTTAGTGTAGTTACCTATTACCGTCAAAAAAATGATACCGCCGATGTAAATAGCTACTTGAGCCGGTGTTGGAGTCGCTTCGTAACCTAAAAGCGCATATAACATTTGTCCGGTTATCGAGTATTCCGAGATAAGTCCGGAGGTGTCCCACAAATAGTCTTGGCTCGGTAAAATGTCTGCTTGTGTTAACAGTAACGAAGCCTGTAACAATAAGCCTGAAGCCACTAGAATAAGAGCGTATGAGTATATTTTTACCGATCGATATTTGCCAATTGAGACTAGCGCGTAATAGAAAATAGCACCAATGCTCATGCCGATGCCAGCACCAATGATTGAACCAATGGCGACGGGTAACAGCGTACTTGGCTCGCTAATAAAGCCGCCAACATAAATGACAATCTCGTAACCCTCGCGTGTTATTGCAGTAAAAACACAGGCTGACATTGTTAGCATTAATAGTTTATTTCGTTCTCCGTTAAACAGCGAAGGACTTAATAAAATCCTTACCACGATAGCGGTGAGAACATACGTGAGTATTTGTATCGACGCGTCTGTTATTTCCTGACCAATCCCATCCATAGAATTTGAAACGATTCTAACCGATGCAGCATATCCGAATGAGCCAGTGACCCCAGCCAGAACTGAAAAGAAAAACCAGTGGAGAGACATTTCCAGTTTGCGAGAGACAGCTAGCATGATACTAACCATCAACGAGATTTCCAAAACCTCGCGCAATATAATAATAACGCTGGTTGTTAACATGCTTTCCTCGTCATTTTGCTATGACCTTTCCCTGAGCGGTTTTTGGATGAAATTCACCGAAAAAAGGGTATTCGCCAGGTTTTAATGGACCGATAAACACAATCGCTTTGCTTTTTCCTGGAATGACTTTTTCGCGATTGAGTTCGTAGCTTTCGAATTCTTCCGGTGTTGAATCCTGATTTCTAATAGACAGCCTCACTTTTACATTGGCTGGAATTACTAGTTCGGAAGGAAAAAATAGATGCTCTTTGATTTCAAGCGTAAAAGTGGGTGTTTCGGCTACGCAAGCAGTGGAGAAGAAAAGAGTAGGCAGCAAAAAAATTAAAAAAGTCGCTCCTATGTTTTTTTGAAATCCCTTGACCATTTTATATCAGCCTTGCTTCGCTATTTTGGAATACTTTATTGGGTCCAATGGGTCTTTCGGAAAAAAAACCATCACTTTCAAGCCACCTAAAAACCCCGATTCCGTCAATTCTATACTGCCGTTATGAAGTTCAATAATATGTCTCACGATAGACAACCCGAGGCCGCACCCCGTCTGACCAGAGCCGTGTCTGTCACTGTTGACCCTATAGAACCGATCGAATACACGTTTACGTAAACTTTTGTGAATGCCGGGCCCCGAATCTTCGATAATTAAATTGACTCCAGAAGTTCCTCTCTCAATTGATACGCGAATTTTCCCACCTTTTGGCGTGTATTTACTGGCGTTGGTTAACAGGTTTTTTATCATCGTCTTCAGTGCAAAATCGTCTCCGACAATAGTCGTTTCTTCCCCGTCGAGCGATACTTCCTGGTTCCTATCGTCAATTTGGGAAAACTCTTCAGCAATAACAATTTGAACCAGTTCATCCAAATCGATCTTTTCAAAATTGGCTGAAAACTGGTCGGGAGACGAGCGATATAGTGATAATAATTGTTCCAGTAAATGCCCCAGTCTATCAAATCCTTGTCCCAACACTTTAACGTTGTCATTTTCTGGATATTGTTCT
>JBLHNZ010000327.1:0-4938 GCA_047623245.1 Oceanicoccus sp.
CCCTGGGCTATTTCTCATCATTCATCGCGTGGCCATCGGAAGCATGCTTGGGATTTTATTTGCGATAAAAATTCCTTGCCCAGGCTTCGTCTCTCTTTTGTATAGGAGTGAATGGGTGCGAAAAATGGGGGAGTTAGAAAACGGTGATTGTTATAACGAAAGACTAGAATGTCGGGTCAGCGACTAAAAAGTCGTTCTATCGATAAAGGCTAAGCACTTTTTATTTATGTTGCGGACGAAACACGGAATCCTTTCTTACTGGCGTCGAAAACTAGGATGGTTATTCTATGGTGAACAATTTTAACTGGGCTATTTTCTTCGCGCTAATTATAAGTTGTAAGTCATTATGCAAAAAAAATGAGTAAAAAGCCCAGTCAAAAGAGTTAGGAAAGACGCTAGATTGACATTATCACTTTACCAAAAGTGCTATCACTCTCGACAAGAATATGAGCGTCTTCAGCATTTTGAATAGGCATTACTTTCTCGATTACCGGCTGAATTAAGCCCGCCTCAAGTTTCGGCCATACATGCTCCTCCAAATCAGACATAACTTTCGATTTTGCTGCTATAGAGCGCGCACGTAATGTAGATCCAACGACTTTTAGCCGTTTCATCAACAAGAGTCCCAGCGACAGTTCAGCCGTCATGCCTCCCATCAAACCAATAAGTACTAAACGTCCTTCGAGGGCTAGGCTGGACACGTTGCCTGCCAAATAGTTTCCGCCAACGGGATCCAGAATAACATTGATTCCCTTATTGTCAGTCCACTCAGGTACCAGGTCTACAAAGTTCGCGGAATGTCGATTGCAACCCGCCGTTGCTCCCATCTCAATACACCGTTGTATTTTCTCATCTGATCCGGCTGTTACAAAACAAGGGTTGCCAAACTGCTTACACAATTGTATGGCCGCAGTGCCTACGCCGCTAGCACCTGCGTGTAGCAATACCGATTCTCCGTGCTGCAACCCTGCCTCGTTGAAAAGGTTGAGGTAGGCTGTCGCAAACACCTCCGGGATCGCTGCAGCTTGCTCGAAGCTGAAGCCTTTGGGAATAGGTAAAGCTTGACCTTCGGGCACGCACACCTGCTCGGCATATCCACCACCGGAAAGCAGTGCACACACGGCATCGCCCACCTTAAATCGAGTGACGCCTTCGCCTAAGGCAATAACTTCACCTGCGCACTCCAAACCCATTATCAAGCTCGCACCAGGTGGTGGTGGATAACCACCGCGACGTTGAATGGTATCGGCGCGATTTACCGCAGTTGCGCGATTTGAAATGAGTATTTCACCTGCATCGGGTGTCAAATCGTCGACTTCCACCCAGTTCAAATGGCCGTCTATTTGTTCAATAGCTTTCAAAGGTTTTCTCCTAGTTACCTACATTTTATGTGATAAATACAACCTTACCAGCTAAGTCAAAATGTTGCGTTACTTTTTTAGTGTCAACCGGAATCTCTGGAGTACACGGAGTCAGCTGGGATAGATGATCTAAACGAAGGATAGCTAGGTTCGGTAAATGGTTTCAATTAGGTGAAAGCCAAACTTTGTTTTTACCGGGCCGTGTATCGTCAAAATTGGCTTCTTGAACACGACGTTATCAAAGGCTTTCAGCATTTTCCCAGGACTAAATTCACCGAGGTCACCGCCTTTTTTTGCAGAGCTACACTGGGAATGCTTTTTCGCTAGCGTGGCAAAGTCTCCACCACCGGCCAACTGCTTTTTTATGACGTCTGCCTGTTCTTTGGTTTTTACCAAGATATGCCGTGCACATGCTTTTGGCACTTTAGCGTCTCCTTTGTTAGATGCATAAACCGTAGCTTAACGGTATTCGTTTATCTGTATGGCAAGCGAGGCGGGTGGTTGCCAATTCATTAATTCCACTGTTCCATTAGCATTCATACATTCATACATTCATAGGTACAATACTAGCAGTCAAAAAAAAGCCCGAACATAGTCCGGGCTTCGTATTTCATACTAATGAGGTTAGAAATTATAACCCATTGCTAAGCCGAACGTGCGAGGTTCAATGGCAAATACATTAGTGAAGTTACCCGATGATGCATCGGTAAAGTAGTGTCCTACTATATTATCATCATCGGTGATGTTCTTCACATAAGCTCTTCCGTACCAGCGACCATCAGCACTTGTAAAGGTGGCTTGTGCATTCCAAATGTCCCATGAATCAACATTGTCGACAGGGCGATTATACAAGCGGGTATAAATGTCATCCTGCCAGTAGTAGTCGAGACGCAGCGACATCTCGCTAGCGTCTTTCATTTGCCAAGTGTACTGCGCGCCGAGGCTAAACGAGTATTCAGGTGAATTTTGCAATTGGTTTCCGTCCAGATCCTGCTCGATACCACCAACGACGGGTAAGCCAGCAGCTTCTAATGCACCACATGCGCTATAGCGATTATTGGGATCACTGCCAGTTAATGCACCGTAAACTTCGGGCGGTAGCATCACCACGCAATTAGACGCGTTGTCCAAAGACTTGATAGTTGTGACTTCTGTTCCGGCAGCCGGAGCATCAAAGCCAGATAGCAAGTTTATTAGAGGATCGCGACCCGCTGCCGGATCACGTGCATCTACACTGATGAAGTCTTTAACTTCTGAGTGTACATAGGAGAAGTTGGCATTTAGCACCCAGTTCGCGTCTGGCGCGTAAACAAATTCGGCTTCTGCACCATAAATTTGCGCGTCCGTATTCTCGTTAAAGGATGTACGGTTAATGATTTTAGATATCTGCATATCAGAGTAATCGTAGAAGAACGCTGTCAGGTTAGCCTGAAGAGTATTGTCCATCAATGTGTTTTTCACACCAAATTCTATAGCATCCACAAACTCAGGCTCGAAGGTCTCTGCTTGGTCGGGGAATTCAGACTTCTCGAACGGAGGGTTAAAGCCGCCGCCTTTATAGCCTCGAGAGAGGCTGGCATACGCGAGTGTATCGTCGGAAACAGCCCAGTCTAGAACAATACGGCCTGTTGTTTCTTTCCATTCTCCGTCTTGCTTGTCATAAGGCTTAGTCACAAGATCGTTTGCACCAATAACTTGTGCACCGCCAGACAATAATGGAGACCGTGCGCTAACATCTTTTTCGTCGATGGTATAACGGGCACCAACAGTCAACTTCAGCGCGGGAGTAATGTCGTAGTAAATTTCGCCAAAGAAAGCAGTCGATTCAACATTATATTCGTCGGTTTCACTGTTGAATGCTGGGCTAACGAGGCCAACACCATCAACACCGGCACCTAAAGACGCGAAATAATCAAGACCCGTTGCAATGACCCAGTAGTCGCTGTCGGTCTCAGACTCCATGTAAAAACCACCCACTAGGAAGTTGAAGTCTCCATCGAAATCAGACTGAAAACGAAGTTCGCCGGAGAACTGCTCTGAGGCTGCTCTGGATTCATCATAAGCTTCGAAACTATTGCGGCACTCGTCAATGGAGCCACCAATAATTCCCGTAGGATTATTGGATGAAGCGGATATGGGGAAACATCCTTCACTATAAAACGCGTTATAGGTATTGGGGACAGCGACTGCCAATAAAGGATTCACTTCGACCGGCGCACTGACTGACCATTGGTAATCCATGGTCGAAAAAACTTCAGTTTCTTGGTATCCGCCGACAAATGCGAGGGTGTAGTTTTCGAAGTCATGCTTGATGTTTAGGGTGACCATTGTCTCGTCTGCTGCGTATTCTGGATCTCGCTCGGACTCAACTTTTCTGAGGTCGCGTGGGGTTGTAAGTGGTTCAAAGGACCCTAGGTCGAACGCGCCCACTGGGCCGAGGATCGCTGTAGAGGATAAAATTGTAGCCAGTGTTGCGGACGTATTTGGAAGGTCGAAGTCCAATTCATCGGACGGCAAACATCCCAATACTCCAATGGGGTCATAGTCACACTGAGTTTTCTGACTGCGTGAACGCGAGCTGTCTTCATCGAAATAAGACACCATCAGGTCGACAGAGGTATTATCACTGGGAAGCCACTTGAATGAGCCACGAAGCGAGTACTGATCGCGACCGTCGATGTCGTTTCCGGTATAGATATTCTCGGTATAGCCATCTCTTTGGAGATAAATGCCAGCAAAGCGCATCGCAAACGAATCGCTTACTGGAACGTTAATATGTCCAACAAGTTTCGTGTGATCATAGTCGCCGTATTGGCCTTCCACATTACCAAACATCTCATCGACGCTGGCTTTGGCGGTTTCCATGTTTACTGCGCCACCGGTGGAGTTACGTCCATACAAAGTACCTTGAGGTCCTCGCAATATGGCTAACTGTTCAACATCGTAATACTCAGTTTCAAATAATCTAGGAGAAAGAATAGGTATTTCGTTTACGTGGATACCAACACCTGCATCTGCAGAAGTGGCTACCAGGTTTGAGCCAACACCGCGAATCGCAAAATTGCTTCCGGTGAAATTGCCCTTTGTATAACTCACGCTGGGAGCAGTGAAGCGCATGTCGCTAAAGCCGACTATCTGTTTTGCTTCCATCGACTCTGCGTCAAAGGCTGTGATGGCAATAGGAACATCCTGAGCAGATTCAGAGCGCTTTTGCGCCGTTACAATAACTTCTTCGAGAAATCCTTTGCTCTGGCCAAACGCCATGGGTGATGCGATAGCGGTGGCTATTAGCGTCGGAATTAGGGGTAGATTGCGAACTGTAAACCGCATAGACAGTGACCTCCAAATTATAAATATTTTGATGAATTATTAGCGAGAAAAACAAATTACCAGAGAATATTATCTAGATCCAGAAAACTTTTATTAAATTTTTATAATGAAAAAACTGCCCTTTTTTTGTAGTAATTCACATTTTAAAGTGAGCACTTCGTGTTACATCGAGAGACTGTTTTACCAAATATTGTATTTGCTCTTCATATTATTTTGTAGAGCAATGGGTCGACGCTTAGTGTCTGGT